>JAYSPJ010000694.1:0-9691 GCA_043722155.1 Bradyrhizobium sp. | reverse complement strand
CATACCCAAAATCGCCGGGATCAACGCTGCAAAAATCAAATTCCGTAAATAATCTCAGTCGCTTATTGTACTGTAATCCGTTTATGGACGGACACTAGTTAGCGAGTGGCGGCCGGGGTAAACTTCGAAACCAATCCTTCGAACGGCTTGAAGGTCTGCTTGGCGAGATCGGTATAAAGTCCCGCGATCTTCTGCGACTCGGCCACGAAGGTCTCGTAGGCGGACTTCGCGAATTCGGTCTGCACTTCGATCGCCTTGTCGAACGATTTCACGCCGGACAGCTTCTCGACCATCGACTTGGTGTCCTCGAACGACTTCTTGGTGTAGTCGCCGTAGGCGCTGGCGATCGCCTGGATGCCGTGCTGCATGGTGGTTGCGGAGGCAACGACCGTTTCAAGCTGCTCTTTGCCGTACTGCTGGATGTCTTCAACCTTGACCATCGTGGAGTCCTTCCCAGACTGATGTGGATTTGATCTGCCGGGAGGTCCCGGCTCCCTAATGTTGACCATCATAGTGCGTCGCACAATAAAGTCAATAATATTTGTGCGTCGCACAAATAGAAGAAATGAGCGGTAAACACCGAGCGACTACGCAACGGTTGCTTAATCTTTTGGAAACTCGGTCCGCCTAACCTGATTCTTGGACTTGTTCGCGTTCCTGACAGCACGTGAAAAATTGTTTGTGAACAGCGTCTTAGCTAGAACGGCGGCCTGAGGGGCCATTCGGGCGAAAATACCTGCCCGGATAAGGACTTTGAGCAGGGAAACCTCGCCGGCCGTTGGGCATAATTTAGCCTCACGAACCGGTGATCAAGACAGAAATTGGGACGGGGAAGTTTATGCTTCGCACAACCTTGGCTTCCTCGCGTTTACTGCGAGTTTGCGTACTCGGCCTGGCCACGATCACCGCCGCGGTGATTTTCACCATCGACACCGCCGACGCCCGCCGCCACCGATCCCGTCACCATGTACGCCACCATGTGGCCAAGCCAAGCTACAGCCCGGCATTCTCCTCGATCATCGTGGACGCCAATTCGGGCGCGACGCTGACCGCCAACAATCCCGACGCCAGCCGTCATCCCGCTTCGCTCACCAAGATCATGACGCTCTATCTGCTGTTCGAGCGCCTCGAAGCCGGCAAGCTGAAGCTCGATTCCGAAATGGAAGTTTCCGAGCACGCCTCCGAGCAGGCGCCGACCAAACTCGGCCTGCGCCCGGGCCAAACCATCAAGGTCGAAGACGCCATCAAGGGACTGGTGACGCGCTCCGCCAACGACGCGTCTGTCGTGATTGCGGAAGCCATCGCCGGCGACGAAGACGATTTCGCCAAACTGATGACCCGCAAGGCGCGCGCGCTCGGCATGACCAAGACGGTCTATCGCAATTCCAACGGCCTGCCCAACCCCGAGCAGGTGACCACCGCGCGCGATCAGGCGACCCTCGGCCGTGCGATCCAGGATCGCTTCCCGCGCTATTATCGCTACTTCGCGACCTCGACCTTCGTCTATCGCGGCCATGCGATCCGCAATCACAACCGCCTACTGGGCAATGTCGAGGGCGTCGACGGCATCAAGACCGGCTATACCCGCGCCTCCGGCTTCAATCTCGTGACCTCGATGCGCCGTGGCAACCGGCATCTGGTCGGCGTGGTGCTGGGAGGCCGCAGCGGCGGTTCGCGCGATTCCATCATGCGCAACCTGCTTGCGGAAAATCTCGAAAAGGGCGCCGCCAAACGCACCGTTGCCGCGATCAGCGAGCGCGGTGCTTCCGAAGCCAATGCCGATGTCGCTGAAGCCGAAGCCGCCGCGCGGCCAACGCAGACGGTTCAGGCCCAGGGTGCTATTCAGGTTGCCTCCGCAGCATCGGAATCGGTCGCAGCGCCGACGACGCGTTCGATCGCACCGGCTTCAAAGCCGTCGGTGCTCGCCGCCGCAGCCGTGTCGCCGCCTCAAGTCAGGACCGCGGCCGTGCCGCCGCAAGCGAAGACCGAGCCCGCGCCGCTGACCTCCGGGGTCATTCAGACCCAGCAGATCGCCGCGATCCCCGGTTCGTCCGAACCGATGAAGCCAGTCCGGGTGAAGACGGTTCAGGTCAAGGCCGGGCAGATCAAGCTCGCCTCGGCCGGTCCGGACCAGCCGGCCACACCGATCACCCATGCGATCGCGCCGCCGCGTGCGGAAGTGCCGGAAACATCCGGCGCCGTGATGGCCAAGGCCGAAACCAATAAGGCCAACGCCGCCAAGACCCAAGTCGCCAGGGCGGAAATGCCGCCGCAGCCGGCCAACCACGGCACCGGTAACGGAATCCTCGGCGTATTGCCGGCCTCGAGCGCCCCGCCCGCCTCCGCCTCGCAGGCGATGGCCTATGCGGAACCGGCGTCCCGAGTCCAGCCGCAGACCGTTCAGCAGAACGGCGCCATCAAGCCCGCCAGCGCCCACACCGGCTGGATCATTCAGGTCGGCGCCCTCGAAAGCGAAAGCGAGGCACTGGCGCGCATCGAAGCCGCGCGCGGTCAGGCCAAAGGTCTGCTTGCCAAGGCCGAGCCGTTCACCGAGCCGGTGGTCGCCAAGGGTGACCGGAAGCTGTACCGGGCCCGCTTCGCCGGCCTCGACCGCGATCAGGCCGAGGCGGTGTGCAAGACGCTGAAGCGCTCGGATATCTCCTGCATCACCGTTCGGAACTGATCCCAAGGATTCAGAAGGGTTCAGGAGGGTTCACCAGGATCGATTTGAGGTCACGATGCCGGCGCCACACGCCGGCATTTTCGTATTTGGCCGGATCGTGCGGCAAATCCGTGCCCTGAAAACTTCTCGTCAAGATTTTGCAGTTAATACTGTGTGACGAATGATCGACCACGCCGGACAACGGCGGGCGGCAACGGGGTGTCAGACGGAGAAGATTAGGAAGCAACCTGCGGTTCGTAGCGTTTGGTGGCGTTGCCGGAGTTAGCTTAAATGCATGCGAAGCAAAGTATCCTTGGCCTGGTTCACGCGGGCGGCGAGGTACGTAGACCCCCCCTGATCGGGATGCAGTTTCTTCATGAGCGCGCGGTGAGCGCGCCCGATGTCGTCGCGGCTCGCCCCCGGCTGCAGGCCAAGGATCTGATAGGCCTCCTCGTCCGTCATTTTTCCGCCCGACGCCGTGCGGCTCTGCCCCCCTGCCGCGTCTCCCTGCGCGTCCTGACGCCAGGCGGGAAACCTGCGGTCCAGATAGCTTTCAAATAGCGCCACGCTTTCGGCGTCGAAGCCGGATATCATCGACGTCAGCTGCGGCAGATCGAATTCGCTGAGATCATGACCGGCATGGGGCCCGGACACGATCTGGCCCGAGAGTTCGCCGCTGTCGTGCTCGAGCGTCATGTCGAGAAACTGCGAGCGGACCTTCGAGATCTGTCCCGCCGAGCGCTTCGCGCCCGCGCCGAACATCCCGCCGATATTGCTGAAGCCCGACGTTCCGAACGGCGACCAGCCGAGCAGCCCCGCACCGAAGATGCCGAGCGGGATGGCCACCGCAAGCTCACCCTTGATGCCGGTAAAGGCCGCAACCGCGAGCGCCACGACGCCGCCCCCGATCTTGATGGCGCGGGCCAGAATGACCGGATTGGCCGCCCGAAACATCTGCAGCAGCGAATAGAGCAGGATAACGGCGACGACGCCGGCGATCAGGGTGGCCATGACATCAATATAGTGCGCTCAGCGACAAAAAGCATGAGGTCACCCGCCCTTCTCCTCGGAAGCGGTGAAGCGCGCTCACTTCATCTGGCCGAGCAATTTGGCGGCGCCGCTGCCGGTTTTCGACAGCCGCAGCAACGCCTCGCGCCCACCCGCGGCATAGGCCGCCGCCGCGCGCAGAAGCTCGCGGAGCTGCGCGGCCGCGCCCGGATCGAACCGGCACCACGCGCCGCCGGTGAGCCGCGCGATCTCGCGGAACCCCTGCTCGGCGACATCGTCGTGCCCTTCCTGGAACATGAAGACCGGCACCTTGAGCAGGCCGAGTTCGCCGGCCTTGACGCACAGATCGTCGATCGCCTCTTCCATGGCGTCGCCGACGAACACCACCGCGCGCACACCAGAGGCCACCGCCTCCCGCC
The DNA here is from genome assembly GCA_043722155.1 of Bradyrhizobium sp. GTDB lineage: Bacteria > Pseudomonadota > Alphaproteobacteria > Rhizobiales > Xanthobacteraceae > Bradyrhizobium. The sequence goes on along the minus strand of JAYSPJ010000694.1, from coordinate 5,602 downwards.
GCGCTTCCGACAGCACCTTGCCGATCTGGGTATTGCCGCCCCGGCAATCGATCTTGTCCATCAACTTGGCCAGTTGCGCACTGTCGGAAATCCACCCCGAGGCCCGGCATTCATTGAGGCCGCGATAATACACGAGGCGGATGTCGAGGCTGCCGAGCGCGGAAGCCTCCCTAAACATGTCGGCCTGCAGCGCGCAGGCCATGTCCCAGGTCGGCTGCCGGCTCATGGTGGCGTCGAGCGCGAACACCAGCCGGCCCCGGGCTCCTGCCGCATGCGGCGACATCGCGCGGGCTTTCGCAACGAAGGCGGCAATCTCTTCCGAAGCGGACGGCCTCGCTTCCGGCAGCGGTTTGCCGGACGCAGCCTTTTGCAATGCGGATATTTCGCCTGCGGATTTCGGTTTGGTGGGTTCGCCGGACATCAGCACTCGCAAATTGCAGCGAGCTCTATGTGGGCCGGGATCGGCAAGCGGTCAATGCTGCGACGATGGACGCGCTTGCCCGCTCGCTCGCAGCAGGTCACGGCGGACCAAGCCGCCGTCGCGGCGACAATCAATTCGTCGCAGCTCGCGACGATTTCTGCGCGGCACCCAACGCAGAGACCGGGCCCGGCCGGCTGATTTTCGGCGATTTGGTATCGACCGGTGCGAGCTCGCTGTCGGTATCGCCGAGGAATTTGTCAAGCATCGACTGGATCGAGGCCTTCGCCGTGTCCGGACCGGTATCGCGCATGTCGTTGTGCTGGAAGCCGGTATCCACGACCGTGATGCCCGATTTCTCGCACTGCTCGGCATCGGGAACGACGCCGGGATCCGGCTTGAACTGGTTATCCTTCGAGCGGAACGACAGGATCTTGAACTTGGCGTCGGTCATGAACGGCACGCGTAAATTGTCGAGGGTCACGACCTTCTTGATCTGGTCGGGATACTCCTTGGCGAAATACATCGAGATATCGCCGCCCATCGAATGCCCAACCATGGTCAGCTTGTCGTAGTTCGCGTTCGCCTGAACCTTCTTCATCTCGTCGACAGCGAAATGGATATTGGCAACGCCGCGCTGGATCTGCGGCAGACGGCCGACATAGAGCTCGCCGGGCTTGGTCACCATCGGCGGATCGGTCGGCAGATCATGCTGAGGGCTGAGCGCCAGATAACCGCGCGCGGCAAAGACGTTGGCCAGGAACGAATACTCACTGTTCTTGACGGTGTTGCCGTGGTTGAGGATCGCCACCGGCAGCGTGATCATGCCGGCATTGGCCTGCATTTCCTTGTCGCGACGCACGGCGATATTCACCGCGACCGGACGATTTCCGCGCGCGGGATCGTTGAACGTCACCGTCTCATGACGGATCGCCCATTTGCTTGCGGTGAAGTAACCGACCGCAACCAGAACGCTAAGCGAAAGCAGAACGAGAATTCCACGTTTCATGTTCGTCCTCGGCACACCCTCGAAGGGATATGTTCCATATGTTCGGGACTCTGCGTTCCCTTATCCATGATATATGTCACGGCGAGTTGACAGGAAGAGCAAATGTTGTGAATTAGCCGCCTGATCATTGTGCGCCGCACCCTCCTTTTGTGCAGATGCAAAAGTCGGGAACCTGCAGCTCGCTCCCACATTGTTGGACGTCAGAACTCAACGTCCAGTTCAGGTGTGAGGTAAAGGCCCAGTAAAAACGGGCCGCGCGGGGATAGGTTCCACCCATGGCGGGACTTTCGCCGGCCACCCCCAGGCTCAAGCCGTCCGGATCGAGGCTGGGGCGCGTCAAGGCAGCGGTAACTACACACCGTAGCGATCAAGCGCCGAGGATGTCGTGGACTTCGAGCGGCTTGTCGACCTGGGTGAACCATTCGGCCCGGTTAGCGGCGCGGCGGCGGCCGCGCTCATCCAGCGGCAGTTTCAACTGCCGCAGCAGGCTCGTCACCTCCTCGCGGGCCGTCACATGGCCGAGACTCGGGCGGGCGCCGAGCGTCGCCTCGTCGAGGTCGTCGAGGGCGGTCAGCCCGCGCGGGAAGAACTCGCGATACACCACGCGTTCGGCAAAGCCATCGATCGAGCGGAACCCGAGCCGGAACGACAACTCTTTGAGACCATCGGCGACGAGCTGCTTGTTGCGCGATCCCAGCATCGACAACCGGTTGCGGACCACGATCCAGTCGGTGGTGGCGCCGTCAAGCTGGCGGCGCTTGCGCCTTGTATCCCGCACCATCTCCGCATAATGGCTCTCGCCGGTCACGGAATAAGTGGCGGGGTCGACGGTCCCCAGCACATCGAAGTCGAGGAAGCTGTCGTTGATCGGCGTCACCAACGTATCGGCCATCGAGTGCGCGAGGCGCATCAGATAGCTGTCCGACCCCGGAGTATCGATCACGATGAAATCGAAAGTGCGCTCGACCGCGCTGACCGCGTCCATGAATTGCTGGAATTCGGACGTCTCGTTGTCGGCGATCTGCATGGTCTCGCCGAGCTTGATGCAGCGATGCACCGGAATCTCGAGATCGAGCCCGGTGCGGCGCGCCCATGCGTTTCGGTTACCGATGTAGCGGGTGAAGCTTTGTTGGCGGCAATCGAGGTCAATGGTGGCGACGCGCTGGCCGGCTTTCATCAGGGCGACAGCGATGTGCAGGGCGGTGGTGGATTTTCCCGATCCGCCCTTCTCGTTGCCCAGCACTACCACATGTGCCGAACCCGATTGCCCCTGGCTAGTCTGCACCAACATGATTCAGCCCCTGTGGATATCTTCAAATTCCGCGCGACCGCGGTCAAGTCAATTGCGCGATAACACTTCGGAATCGCTGCGCGTCTGCCTTAATCATGAATCCCACGCCGGGATGGGAGGCGTCTGTGATCGACCGCACGTTTGGTGGATATCTTTAGGCGGCCCGGCCCCGTGCCGCTGGCGAACCGCTTGGCGATGAAGCCTCCGCCTTGATATGGTCCGCTTCCCCGCCGCCTCGTCGGAAGCTCCGGCCTCTCCGACCCCGACAGATCGAGCCCAGATGTCGCGAAGCCCCATGATCGTCCGCACGGTCCCTGCATTGCGTCGCGCCCTCGATGGCCTTCGCGCCAGAAAAGCCACAACCGCGCTGGTGCCGACCATGGGAGCGCTCCATGACGGCCATGTGTCGCTGGTCCGGCTGGCGAAACGCCGCGCCAAGAAAGTCATCGTCTCGATCTTCGTGAACCCCGCGCAATTCGCACCGACGGAAGATTTCGGCTCGTACCCGCGCACCTGGAAGGCCGATGTCGCCAGGCTCGCCGCCGAAGATGTCGATCTGATCTGGAATCCGGACGTCAAAATTATGTACCCCGACGGCTTCGCCACCCGGATCGTGCCGGAAGGACCGGCCACCGCGGGACTGGAAGACCGCTTCCGGCCGCACTTCTTCGGCGGCGTCGCCACGGTCGTCGGCAAATTGTTCACGCAAGTCAGGCCGGATTTCGCAATCTTCGGCGAAAAGGATTTCCAGCAGCTGCGGGTGGTGACGCGAATGGCCGGCGACCTCGACCTCGGCGTCAAGGTGATCGGCTCGCGAACCGTGCGGGAGCGCGACGGCCTCGCGATGTCCTCGCGCAACGTCTACCTCACGCCGGAGGAACGGCAGGTGGCGCCGGTGCTGTACCGCGCCCTGAAGGAAAGCGCCAAGCGCTTGCGCGCGGGCGAAGACACCAAGGCCGCGATGGCCACTGGCGCCGAGCTGATCGTGGGCGCCGGTTTTGTGCTCGACTATTTCGAGGCCCGCCACGCCGAGACGCTGGCGCCGATCGCTTCGGTGAAGGATGGACCGGTTCGGATCCTGGTCGCCGCCAAGCTTGGAAAGACCCGCCTGATCGACAACGTCGGGGTCTGATACCGAGGCTTAAAGCAAGCCGAGATCGCGCAACTCGCGGCGCAGCGGTTCCGGCATCGCCGCGACGCTGGCGGCGGCCTTGCCGAGATCGGGGGGCGCGGCATCCGGCGTAAAGTAGCGCCAGCCCTGGAACGCCCGCATCGGCCGCGGTGAAACCGCGATCACTTTCGGCTGCATCACCAGCCGGCATCGTCCGATGCCGTCCTTGTCGCGGAACGGTTCGATCGCGATGATTTTTTCCCGCGCCGCGATTTCGCCGCGGATCACCCAATAGAGCGAGCCGCCCGCGAGCAATTCGTCGCCGCGCTTCGGCGTCATCCGCGTGATGTGAATATGATGGAGCGGCCGGCCGTTTTTTTTGGCCGTCGCCATGCGTTCGGCAACCCGGCCCTTGAGATCCTTGACGGACTCACAACCGACGGCGAGCTTGATGAGGTGAAGCGGCATGCAGTCAGGTCTAGCGCCAAGCTGCGGGTTTTGAAAGCGTCACTCGTTCGCAGCTGCCGGGGCAGGTTCTGCGGCGACGGGCGCCGCAGGCGCGAGCTGAACCGGTGCTGCCGGGCGTTGCTTCGGCGAAGGCTGTTTCTTGGCTGCCGCCAGTGCGGGAGCGGCGGTCGCCGGCGGGTTGGTCGAAGCCGGCGGGCGCGGTGACGGCAGCGGCGCATTCGCCAACGCCGCCGGCGCGCGCGGCGCTGATGGCGCCGGCGCGGTCCCCGGCTCCAGTGTCATGATGTTGACCGGCGGGGTCGAGGCTGCCGACGGAAAATCGGCATTGGTCGGTTTGCCCGTGGGCATCGTTGGCGCAACGGTCGCGACCGGCGCAGCTGCCGCCGTGGGCGCGAGCGCGTTCCATGACGCGGAGTAACGCCTGACCAAGCCGTCATAGACCCGCTCATCCATGTTGGAGATGAGTTGCTGGCGATTTGTCAGCGAGCGGAACGCCGCGCAATCCGACGGCGTGCAATGGTCGCGCGCCAGCAGCACATAGGCCATCAACCCATAGCGGTCACGTTCGACCGCCCGGCGCAGCGCTTGCATCTCGGGTGTCGGGTTCTTGTTGGCGGGCGCTGCGTCGCCGAAGGACGTCAGCCGCGTGATTTGAGCCGCCGCATAGGACAGCGCCGCGGCGGTGCTTTCGGCAGAACCAAACAGCGATTTTTCGCAAGCCGTCAGCACGGCTTCTCCCGCCAGATCGTCGATACATGACAAGGCCGGGAGTGCTGCGATCATCGGCGCCGGGGATCCGGTTTCGCCGGATGCACCGCCGCGGTCCGGACCGAACCCGCGAAGGGTGGCTGCGCTTGCAATGCCGATCGCCAGCAGCGTGATCACCGCGAGCGCGCCGTTAGCGACCGATTTTTCGGCTCGCAGCACCGTCATGAGCACGATGATCCCGAAGAATCCCGCCGCGGCCAATGTCAGCCACGTCGGAAAAGCCGGCGAACGCCAAAAATGATCGAGCGACGTAGCCCAGGCCCAGTTCATGCGCGATGTCCCCCGACGCAGCATAAATGCATTCGGCGCAAGCGATTGCCACTGCTTTCGCACTCAGCTTTCGTAGATTGATTCCGCGAACGGGGCCTTTTGACGGCGAGCGAAAATTGGAACCGCTTCACCGGCCAGGCACGCAATTCTCTCAGGAGATGTCGAGCTGGCTTTCCTTGGCCACCCGTTCGAAAGCCTCGGTCGAACTCTTGATCCGATACTGACAATCATCGCCATCGGTCGGAAGCAGCCGGATCACCTCATAGG
>JAYSPJ010000693.1:0-10139 GCA_043722155.1 Bradyrhizobium sp. | reverse complement strand
GGTCGTGGGTCAGTTTGATTGTGGTAAGGTTCCGGGGTGGCATCTATTCGATTCCGGACGCATATTGGTGGGATGAACGCGCTAGAAAAATGCATGCGGCCGTTGAGAGTTCTGTTTGCCAATGCCGATGCTAAGGGTATCGGATTAGCCGAAACAGCTATTAGCGACTATCAGTCAAGCTTTCCATCGCCAGATTTACAAATGGTCGCTCTACACATCCTGCACCAAGAGGTGACGGCTATCTGGAACAAGTCGTCCAGTCGCCAAACGACCTTTGCGAATTTGGTATTTGCTTGCATCGACGACCGACTGGAGGCGCTAAATGCGCGAGAGGCGAGCCTGATGAGCCCCGACGACGACCGGCCAACGTGTTCGAACTGCAACGTCGAGATGTTGCGGGGGATCGCCGAACCGATAGTTCCGGGCTACGAGATTCGTAATTTTGAGTGCCCGAGCTGCGGCAACGTATTGAAATTGGTCGCGTGCGCAATACCACGCTGAGGCGTCCCGCGCCATTCGCCAGGCCGAGGTCGGGCGGCAAAGACCATGATCGAACGGACCGAAGAGCGCTTTGGTCTGAGGTCGCGTCCGGGTCGGGGATTATGCTGGAGCCATGACCCATCGTATTGAGCTGCTGCCGGTTTGATGGACACTATGGCGGACAAGTCACCGCTCATTCAATGGCGCAGGATGGGTGCAGCGACTGCCGGTCGGGGCAGATTTTGTTGCAAGAGTCGGTTGAGGCAGTCGGCGAACCGTGATTCCGTTGTGCTGACACGAATCTCGGCGAGGTCGAGCCATGATGGGCCGTCTGAAGAGTGATACCCCACGACCAGCATCCGGATCATCAGCGCCGAATCGATCGACGGGCGGCCTAGGACGAATAGTGGGGCCTTGTTCTCGTGAGAGAACAAAATTCGCACAAAACGAGACTGTGGTGTTCCAGCAATGGAACACCTCCGGCTAGACGTTATTGCTTGGTCGGAGACGCTGGCCAAGGTCGTCCCGTTTCGGATGCTGAAGAAACATTGCGGCATCGGGCAAGTCGGCGTCCGGAATGCGTGAATTGATACCCGTAAAAATACGGGTCTAAGAACTGGCGGGTTTTCGTTTGCGTGCTGGAAAATGCGCCCCTCGCGACGCATACTTCCAAGATGGCAAGGCGGACTCAGATCACCGTAATTTTCTGCTGCCCAGAATGTGGGACACCCTACCGAACTACTCAAAAGCAATTCCCTGACCCCAGGAAGGGGAGTTTCAATTGCAGAGATTGCGAAGCAGAAGTGCTCGCTTGGTCGGGTATATACGACTACCTTGGCTGGAAGCGATTCAGGGCGAGGCGTGTAGAGGCAAAGCGCCGAACGACAGTGGCAAAGCGCCGGCCGACAAGGCATTAACCCCCAACGGAAGCCCAAGCCCAGCGGCTCTTCCATCGAATCAGCGGTAGGATGCTTGAAGCGTTGATTTCACAGTTTTGCAGCTAGCGGTCTGACAATGGGACTCAGGACCGCGCCAAATTATCCTTCACGCGCCTTCGTGCTGTCCTGATCGGTCAGGCCGGTGGGACTCCGCGCCCAGCCGGGCCTTCATTTCTGCGTGTGTAAAATCCATGAGCTCCCAACCCAAATGACTGAGTTTCTCGCGGCCATCTTTGCCTTCGATCAGGCCCAATCGTCGCAGGCGTAATATCGCTTCCGGATCACAGTTGCGCAGTGATCCTCCGCCATACAAACGCTGGAGGGAATTCTGGTCCGGGCGGCTTAATTCGTTCCAATCCATCGTCGCAATACTTATGGAGCGCTATTTCGGAGACACTGCCGCTCAGTCAAACTCGGTGTAGCAATCGCTGATACTGTCCGATCTCGGACGTACTTAGAATTACTAATTGTAACCCGTTTTTTTTCGGACAGCGCCTATCCCCACGCCCTCACTAAAATTGATGATCTTGCCCCAATCCAATTGTGTATCAGCATAGCCAATGCAGCCGCAGTTGGTTCATTTGGCAAGCCTTGCGGTCTACTGTATGGCCGACGCCCGGAGGGCGCGCCGCCATCCCACTAGCTAACGCATTCTTTTGGTTTATACGCCAGGGCTTTGCTTGCATCCAAGCGCCGAAAGAGATCGCCAGGCAAATGCTGCTAATGCTTGGGCTCGGAACCAATCTGAACCACTTCCTATCGCGGATGTGAATAAATCGGCGTACGACTCATGCGCGAGAACGCCACCAGGAGCCCAACGTGACCAACAAGCATATGGAATCGCCGGTCATAAACGCTTCAAAGCTTCTGAATTGCCTGTTGGGCCGCCAGCATGGCATCCGCCTCAGAAGCGAAATCATCTGGTGTTACAACGCTTAATGGGGGTCCGGCTTGGGACAAAGAACCGGAACGTCGAATAGAGGTCATTGCCGCGCGCCATTGGCCCGGCTTGCGCTCGTATCTCACAATTGAAAATTTGGAGATGTCGGCCATGTGTTTGTTCCGACATTGACCTCGCGCTTGCAAAGGCACGATGTCAATGGCGGCGACAACAGATCTAGAAGGTTAGGAGTGGAATCTTTGCTTAACGCTTCGCTGCTATATTGCGAACCGTCGCGGACCTGTATCGCGTACCGCGACCATGGTGACGTATGCAAACCATCCATATTACTGACCCGCTAGAGGCCCGCCGCTGCCGCTACGCCCAATACCGAGGCGAGAAGGCAACTGTGATGTTAAACGGACTGCCGGTCACGGGGATGGTCCGGTCTGTTAAGGAAGATAAGTCTAGCGCTCCCACGCGATGGACCGTCACGGTGGTACCTAAGCAGGGCATCGCAGCATAGCTGTTAGTGAAATACGCGCCAGCCTGCCCCTCAATGCTGTCCGTCGTTCGCGCGATGCCCCGATCTGGAAGCGTGAAGCTGCTCTGAAATGCCGATCATGTCGGGCGCCGTGTTACTCGCCGTCCGTTTACATGAACAAGCTGACGCAGAAGCGGGAGATCACGCCTTATCCGTGGGTGCATCCCGACGATGATGATCGGCGGTAGGCCTTTTCCTTGCCTGAGTAACAAATCTTGCACCGATGTGGTCGCCGTTAACCCAAGCGAGCTCGCAACGCCGGTAGGCTAAACCGGTGGACGATAGCAACAGGAAGAATTCTTTGAGTTGGAGCCCCTCAATTGATCCTTTGATCGTAAGTTTCGCGCCAGTTTCTGACACGTCCTCCATGAGGCAATCGAGACGCCAAGTGCCGTCTATCGCCATGAGATAAGCGTCTATCCCGCGCTCAAATTTTACCCGGACTTCACCGCGACGATTCGAAGTGGACATATTGTCCTACGGTTCAAGAACCCAAGAAATCAGTACTACACGCCAACCAGTGACAAGATGCCAGATTGAGCGAGATCAAGCGCACCTCGGATAACACAAGTCTCAAGGTGAGCTATTTCTGTCTGCCTTGAGTCCGCAAGGCGAAAAAATCACAATAATTCAGTCTCCTTTAGCAACGAGGTCGCAGCAGGTTAAGCTGGCACTTGGTCCTGGATTTCATTTTCCGTTACGACGCGATTGCGACCGGTGCTCTTGGCTTGATAAAGACCCCGGTCACAGCGCTCGATCAGCGCGTCGGCAGACTCGGCAAGCCGAAATTGCGCGACGCCAATAGAGACAGTAACACTCCCAATCTCCTGGCCCGTTGTGCGCCTAGTCAGTCTTGCATCAGAAATGCGACGTCTAACGCGCTCGGCGACGTCTTTGCACGTCGCGAGATCAATCCCCGGTAAGACAGCAGCCAATTCCTCGCCGCCATATCGGGCTGCCAAGTCACCTTCGCGGATGCTATCTTGCAGGACCTTCGCGACAAGCCGCAGCACTTGGTCGCCGACAAGGTGGCCGTGAGTGTCATTGAATTTCTTGAAATGATCGACGTCGATCATGAACGCGCACAAGTCTTCACCAGTTTCCATTGCCCGAATCATTGAGGTGCGAAAAAAGTCATCGAGCGATCGGCGGTTTGCGAGGCCGGTCAAAGCATCCGTTTTCGAGCGCTTCTCGGCCTCCGCGAGCGATAATTGCACCTGCTCCAGCTGATTTGAGGTCTCGACGAAGTTGAGTTCGAGCGCGGATGCCCGGCTGTTCGCTTTCGCCAGCTCAGAGATGAGGGTCTGAATGATGGGGCGCGGATCGCTGTTTGCCTTAACGCGCGCCGAGACCTCGCCCAGAGTTTTTATTTGCGTTTTGTTGTCGGCTATGGCGTCGCCAAGGAACCGCTTCGCAGCGTCGATGATGCCATTTAACTCTTGTGGTGCGTGCCCATCCGCATCGCGTTGTGCGCCTACGAAGGCGGTATAAAGTTCCTGATTAATCAGCGCATCGAACTTGCGCTTGTTGCCGAGTAAGACGTCGATTGTCTGGCGCAAGCCCGGCGACGTTCCGAGCATGTAGCGGAACCAAACGCTATAGTTGTTTGGCGTTGCGGGTACCGATTGTTGCGACATCGATGCGATCGCGCGACTCGACAGTGTGGTTGCGTACTCAACATCGATATCATCGAAAGATTCCAGCGCCACGCTCAAAGTCTCCACACGGCAAGTGCGCCGATATATTATCGTAATCATTTCATTATGATTAAGTTACGTTCGCAACCGTCGTCACGGAATATTCTACTCACGTTCACTGGCGCTATTTGAGCATTGATGTCGCTAATTGAGCTTATTGTCCCGTCGCGGTCGACGTTCAAGCTGCGACCGTCCAGTTCACTTGATTGCAACTTTCTGAAGCGATGCTGGTCGTTCCATTTCAGACAGTTCTTACTTTAGGAATATTGTGATGAAGGTCGCTCGGATCCGAAGCCTGCTGCGAGCATTTCTGGCTGACGAAGCCGGTGCAACTGCCATCGAATATGGGCTGATCGCGGCGGGTATTTCGCTCGCCATAATTGCCGTAGTCAACGGGCTCGGCACCAAGCTCAACACCAAATTCACTTCGATAAACAGCTCACTTAAATAAGCGGAGATCCGGGCAAATTCGGCTTATAGTGGCGCATGGACGAAAAGCGAATTGCGCCTCGGCACCGCATATTGAAGGCCGGAACGATTGAGTTCGGCGGGGCCGGCATAGACTGCACTATTCGCAACATGTCAAACACCGGAGCCGCGCTCGACGTGACCAGCCCGGTCGGAATCCCCAGGCAATTCACGCTCGTTCTGCGAGGGGATGGGCGTCGTATCCCGTGCCACATCGTTTGGAGGAAGGAAAAACGGATTGGTGTTGGCTTTGATTAGGGGAGGCCGGGACTGAGTACAGATGGGCCCCAATGGCTCGTTGCCGACATTGGTCCAAGCGCAATTTACTGTTTAGGAATCGTTGGTATCATACTGCCTGCGCCGTTCTCAGCGGCGCAATTGCTATCTAAGGAAAGCCCTGCCAGATGGTCTCCATCGGGCGGGGCTTTTCGCTGAAAGCCTGTTCTTAAAGTGCGATGGCCCGAGCATATCTCTACCCTGATACTGAACAGTGTCTGAACAGTCGGCTCCTTTTCTAAACAGCCCAGTAAAGTTCCGGAGCGCCCGCCGGTCACCTGAACAGCTCCAAAAACGACATCACCATCCAAAAGTGACATCGCCTGACACTACTTCGCGCGTGACCCCCTCATCGGTACGCTAAGCATGACGTGCATAATATTAGGGCAGAGGCTCGTTGTTCCCAGCTTGGGGTAGCCAATGTCGCAAGAGCGATCCTGAACCATCGTCCTTTGTTATCCATGTTTCTGCCTCTTGTGTGACGCTAATGGATCTGGGGTCGTAAGCGCGTCCAAAAGGGCGAGGGTTCACGGTTCTTCAAAGATTTAGGCAGACGTTATCGAGATCGAAACACGCGAAGGCGGCCAACGTCGGATTATTCAATGTGGGCGAACCTACGTTCATACCTGTCAAAACTGTTCGCCGGGGATTTGGCAGCTTTCGGTGGCGAAACGGTGAACGAGTCGGTCTTAGCCCAAATTCGCGCGGAGCAGCTTACTCTTGTGCTACGCCATTCGCCGGGAATGATGTTAGCGAACGCGTGCAATGCAGCCGTCCTGGCCGTTGCACTTTGGAACTCTCCCGATGGAGCCGCTGCGGCGCTGTGGGGCGGCCTCACAGTTCTCGGCTCCCTTCTATCGGGGCAGCGAGCACGAGCCGTCTGGCGGGTTGCCAAACCTCATAAGATATCCCGCGGCGCGATTCATCGGCTAGTGCGAAACGCCTTCATTCTGGGCTGCGTTTGGGCAATCGTTCCAATTGGTTTCTTTGCGCGAGCAACGAACGGCGGACAATTGGTAATAACGTGCCTCTGCGCTGGAATGCTGGCTGGTGGCGCATTTGCTCTCGCAACCATCCCGGTGGCAGCGATTGCTATGGTCGCGCCCATTATTCTCGGGATAGCGATCTGCCTCGGGCAGAGTGGCGATTTCGTCTATCTGCTGGTCGCCATTCTAGTTGTCGTTTACGCGATCGTGCTGTTGCGAGGCGTCTTCACCCATTCATTCGAATTTTCAAAACGCCTGGTTGCACTCCTGGAGACAGAGAAGGCCGTGCGGGAGGATTTGCTGACACATCTTTCCAATCGCCTAGCCTTCAATGAACGCCTGGAAGAAGCCTTAGCCCGGCTGTCCCGCTCCGGTGAACAATTCGCTGTCCTTGTGCTCGATCTTGACCGTTTCAAGGAAGTGAACGATCAATTGGGTCATCCCGCCGGGGACGAATTTCTTATCCAGGTCGCAGCACGACTACGAAGATGCACACGCGAGGTAGATACGGTGGCGCGTATCGGCGGAGACGAGTTTGCGCTCGTCGTGACCAACGTAACCAGGCCGGGTGACGCCCTGGAAGCGGCGGAGAGGATTGTTGCTGCCTTTGCCAGTCCATTTCTTGTCGGGGGACAGGAAATCATTGGCTCTACCAGCATTGGAATTGTGCTTGCGCCCCGCGATGGCAGTACGCTGAACGATCTTTTGAAACATGTTGATGTTGCTCTATATCGGGCGAAAAAGATCGGCGCTGGCACGGTCCGTTTCTTCCAGCCGTTGGACGACGTCTTGGCGCGAGAGCGTCAATCTCTGCAACGCGATCTGGAAACAGCGATTGAACAAGATCAGTTATTTTTGGTTTATCAGCCCTTTCTCAACCTTCGCGACAACCGGGTCACCGGGTTCGAAGCGCTATTGCGCTGGCGTCATCCCGTGCGCGGACTTGTCGCGCCGAATGAATTCATTGAAATTGCAGAGGAAACAGGGTTGATCCACTCGATCGGCGAATGGGTTGTCCGCCGCGCGTGCGCGACGTTGGCTCAGTGGCCGGAAGAAATCAGAATTGCTGTCAATTTTTCCGCGGTCCAGTTTCAGAATGCAAAGGTCCTGCAATACGTCGTGCGCGCACTGGCCGATGCCGGCGTCTCTCCCAATCGGCTGGAAGTTGAGATAACGGAGTCGACATCGATCTCCAGGTTTGCATCGGCTGAGTCCCTGGTGAAATCCTTGACGGAATTGGGAGTTACGATTTCCCTGGACGATTTCGGGACAGGCTTTTCATCGCTAACTTATCTACGAAAAATGCCATTCAGCCGCATCAAAATCGATCAGTCCTTTGTACGGGAGATGCTGGTGCAGCCGGATTGTGAGGCGATCGTGAAATCAGTCGTCGGGTTAGCTCACGACTTGCGCATCGACGTGGTCGCGGAAGGCGTAGAGACCCAAGATCAGTTAGACTATCTTCGGCAGACAAACTGCAACGAAGCTCAAGGATACCTTATTGGCCGTCCAATGGAGGCTGAGAAAGCTCTTGGATTGCTCGACTCACAACAGGAAAAAGCGGTCCAGGCTGCATAATCCGTAACCTGTTGCCTAACCGAGCAGCAAAGAGCATCAGTCCGGCAGGCAATGAAAGTGTGTCGGCAGATCATGCGCCGGTGTCATTTGCGCCGTCGTTTGGTGTGACGGTGCCGCCCCGTGAAAATCACGCCGGCGCCGCGCGTCTCGTCGGGGCGGGTGCCATTGCAGTCGGTACAGACTTTGCTCGTCGCCAATACCGAAAATGCGCTCCATGTCGAAATTAGGTACGAGGCCCGACAAGGCTAGCGATCCCGACCTCGGACAGCTACCGGTCCGGTGCGGGGTCAACTCCCCCAACGGCTCGGGGGTTCACCTTCGCCTAAAACCATTCGCCTGGAATATTCTGGTCGAGGATCAGCACCGATAGTGATAGCAGCAGGCCAAGCCCGCAGAAGATTGCTATTTTGACCAATGCATCAATATCGGCGACGGATGCCCCGGAAGCGCGGGGCAGAAGCCTTGCAATAACGACGCCCATGTCGCTCTCCTTTTTCAAATCAGAGTGACCAGCGGTAGAGTCAGGTCAGGTCTCCCGTCGTTCAGCTAAATGGCACTTGCCACCTTCGCGCCGGATAACGAAGCTCTGAGAAATTCGCGGTAAACAAGATTGAGGATGGATAACATGGTCAGTCCCTCGTTTAATTGAGGGATGGTGGCCTACTCCTGTTTCAGGACGGTTTCGTGGGGATCAAAAACGGTTTCACCGGGCCGAGTCCGGTCAAGTGGTTCCCCGGCTGTCGGCCCCTCGCGGTAGTGCGCCGTAGAGCCCCGCCCTCTGGCAATCCTTGGGCGGGGTTTTGTTTTTCCGCTCAGGCGTATCCGGGGTATTACGGCCCTCAAGATTAAACCTCTTCTTAACAATTCGCCTTAAGGTTGGTCCGTTGACGCTGGCCACCTAAAAGGAATAGTCCCCATGGACGTCGGGCCCAAGTGCATTACCTGCAACGTAGAGCAAATGCTGACGAGCACCACGCCGGTCGCTAATGGGCATGAGATGCGACAGTTCGAATGCCCTCAATGCAAGGGCGTGTTTAGGCTCGTCATTCGTCGTACTACACAGCCAGATGATCTAACGTTCGCATTAGACTAGCCCAATCTCTCAACAGATCCCCTTCTTGAAATTAATTACCTCGCTCCGATCCGAGCCGGGCATCGACATAGTCGATGCAGCCGCAGTGCCGGACAGATTCAAGGCCTTGCGGAAGCCGCGATGCGCATCGGCGACGTCGTCAAGCTGATCAGCGATCGCCGAACATACTAACCTGCTTGCGCTCAACGCGACTATCGAGGCGGCGCGGGCGGGCGAAGCAGGCCGCGGCTTCTCGGTGGTGGCCTCGGAGGTCAAAAGCCTCGCAAACCAGACCGCGGAAGGCTAGCGAAGAGATCGGCACCAAGGTCGCCGAGATGCAGGAAAGCGCGAGAATTTCGGTCCATGCGGTTAAGGCTATTACGCACACCATCGGTGAGATCAACGACGTTAAAACGGCGATCAAGGCCGCGATCGAACAACAGGGCGAGGCAACCGGCGAGACTCGGCCAACATGTCCGGCGGCAGCGCGGGTGCGTTCCTCGCGCGTTCACCGGGAGCCGGCCTGCAATGGCTGATCGGCATCGGCGGCACCGCGACACCGGCGATGTCACCCGCGGCTATCTTAACGGCAACGATCTCGCTTCGTCGAAAGGCTACATCGAGGCGACCGGCGGCTATCTTTGTGCCGGAGACTGTCGAACGGGTGATGATGGTCTTCCTCTCGCCGAAATCATGTCTCTGGCGAACGATAGTCCCGCACGAAACAAGATCATCATTCTCGATAGCTGTCACAGTGGCGCACGTTCACAGGTCTCCTCGTCGATGCTTTGGGTGGTGCTGCTGCAAACTTGGTCGGGGAAGTCACACCGGGAAGTGTCTACGCGCATGTAGACCAATCGCTCGGGAGCTGGAGCCGCCAGCGTCCCGTTTTCAAAACGAACGTCAAAACTTTTATATCCCTCCGCAAGGTTCAGCCGCCCCTCCTCCTGGCTGACCTGCGCCGCATCGCCGAGTTTTTTCCGACCCCCGGCTATGAGTATCAACTCGACCCTGCCTATGAACCGGAACACGCGAGTGCGGACCCAGCCAAGACGCCCATTCTCGCTATCCTGCAACGCTACAATCGGGTAAATTTGGCCGTGCCTGTCGGAGCGACGCACCCGTACCATGCAGCGATCGAAAGCAAAACCATGAAGCTGACGGCACTCGGCGAACACTATCGGCGTCTCGTAGTCGAAAATTTGCTATGACGAACGACG
>JAYSPJ010000692.1:0-2617 GCA_043722155.1 Bradyrhizobium sp. | reverse complement strand
CCATTGTCCAATATTCCCCACTGCTGCCTCCCGTAGGAGTTTGGGCCGTGTCTCAGTCCCAATGTGGCTGATCATCCTCTCAGACCAGCTACTGATCGTCGCCTTGGTGAGCCGTTACCTCACCAACTAGCTAATCAGACGCGGGCCAATCTTTCGGCGATAAATCTTTCCCCGTAAGGGCTTATCCGGTATTAGCACAAGTTTCCCTGTGTTGTTCCGAACCAAAAGGTATGTTCCCACGCGTTACTCACCCGTCTGCCGCTGACGTATTGCTACGCCCGCTCGACTTGCATGTGTTAAGCCTGCCGCCAGCGTTCGCTCTGAGCCAGGATCAAACTCTCAAGTTGGACTTGAAACTTTAAACCGGCTGATCACAACGTTTGACGAGGTCCCACCATATTTATCGCCTGCGATTCACATCGCGGACGACGATGGTGTAACCTATGTAAACGTGTTCCGCCGAAGTCTTTCGTCCAGCCTCAACACCTGAAAACCGAAGCTCTCAGGTAATCGAGACTCGCAAGGACTCCGCCGTCCACGTTTCTCTTTCTTCATCTTCACTTGTCAAACAGCCCGGGGCCCGAAAACCCCACTTCCATCTCTGGAAGGATCTCGAAGTCCTCTATTCGACGGCAAATAACAACCGATGACTATCGGCTGTTGATTCACTCATCTTAGTGAGGAGCATCACGGGCGCGGAAACTTGCCGTGGCCAAGGGCCAAAGCAGCGCCGCGCTCAGTGGTCGGTTTATAAGCCCCCCCGCTCAGGGTTGTCAACGCCTGTTGTCAACAAATCGTCGCATCGGGGGTAGAGAATCTCGCACTGCCAAGAAGTCCCGACTTTTAGGGACTTTATGCCGTACTTGAGCCACAATCCTGCGACGTTCTGACTATACGTATGCATTGAATCGCCTGAAGCCAGTGGGGGCTGCCGGCGATTGTCTACTTGGGAACGGCGATCTTCCATGAACCCGTCGCCTTTCCCTCACGGCCGAGAAACATCGAGAGATTTACACACCATTGCCGTTCGTGATCCCGGCCAGCCTTTTGGCCTCTGAATCCCGAATTTCGATGCGCGTGGCGCGCCATGCTCCCGAATCTCCCCGCAGAGGGCGAAACCGGGGGCGCTGGATGAGCCGAAATCTTGTCGAGTGTTAAGGGTATTCGGGGGGACACTGGGTTGAACCACAGGACGTCACGCGGGGGCGGCTACGGGCGCGAGACCGGGATCATCGATCTTGGTCACGAGCCGCCGCTATCCGTCGATGGCTCCGAGGCTGCGGTGATCGATCGCCGTCGTGTCTCCGTGCAGTGGTTTAGCGGCACCATTCTGACCGGCCTGTGCGGCGCGGCCCTTATCGGCGGCGCCGTTTTTGCGTCGCTCGACGGCGAAATGACCTTCGCCAAGCTGCCGGAACGGGTCGAGGGCAGCCTGCGCGGCGCGTTCGGCGCCAATGACAAGAACGCCAGCCTGCACAAGAGCGACCGCCTGCCGCCGCCCGGCGAATCGACCGCCGCCCGCAATGTGGTGCGGGTCTCCACCGTCACCCGCGTCGGCAACCGCGACGTGATGCGGGTGCGGCCGTTCATCCGCATCTCCGGCAACCTGTCGATGGCGACCAGCGATCTCAGCGCCAAGATCCCGCCGTTCAATGCCCAGCGCATGCTGACCGACGTCGGCGCAGCGGTTCCCGCGGCCGCCGAGGATCCGAACAATCCCGACGCGATCGAACCCGATGCCGAGGTCTCGTTCGTTACCAGGGATCTGGCGCCGATCCTGCCCAAGGCGAAGCTCGCCGCGGTGGTCGCGCTCGACGAGGTGATCATGCGGGTGCGCGACGCCTCGAACTGGCGCGGCAACAGCGGGGTACGTTACACCACCCTGGCCAACGCGACCGCCGACGCCAGCGGCGCCAGGCCCGACATCAAGCTGGCCTACGCCACCGAGGGCAACGTCGCTGCCGATCCCTATGCCGGCTTCGAAACCCGGGTGGTCCCCGAAAACGTCACGCTGCTGCCGAAGACCAAGGATCACATCACCGGCGGCAATCCGACCGGCGAGCGCGTCCATGTGGTCAAGAAGGGCGATACCGTCACATCGATCCTGCGCGACCAGGGCGCGACGCCGGAAGAGGCGAAATCCATCGCCGCCACGCTGGGGCCCCGCGGCCGCGACGGCGGGCTGAAGGAAGGCCAGAAGTTGCGCATCCTGATGGCGCCGGCCGGCCCCGCTGCCGGCCAGCGGCTGCAGCCCTACCGGGTGATCGTCGCCAACGAATCCACCATCGAAGCCGTGGCCGCGCTGTCCGATCTCGGCAAATACGTCGCCGTCGACGTCCAGAGCATGAACACCGTCACCGAGACCGCCGCAGCCGACGACGACGACGATGACGACGGCAGCGGCGTTCGGCTCTACCAGAGCGTCTACGAGACCGCGCTGCGCAACAAGGTGCCGGCCAGCGTCATCGAGGACATGGTCCGCATCTACTCCTACGACGTCGACTTCCAGCGCAAGGTACAGCCCGGCGATTCGTTCGACGTGTTCTTCGCCGGCGAAGACGAAGGCGCCACCATTACCGAGAAAACCGAGGTGCTGTTCGCCTCGCTCACCGTCGGC
>JAYSPJ010000691.1:0-3353 GCA_043722155.1 Bradyrhizobium sp. | reverse complement strand
GTCGCCGAAGAAATCGAACCGCACGGGCTGGTCGAGCCCGGCCGGAAACAGGTCGAGGATGCCGCCGCGCACGGCATATTCGCCGGGTTCGCGCACCGTCGAAGAGCGGTTGTAGCCGTTGTGCTCCAGCCACGACACGATCGAGGCCATCGGCACGACGTGGCCGGGCGCCACCGACAGCGCCTGTGCCGCCACGGTTTCGCGCGCCGGCACCCGCTGCACGATGGCGTTGACCGTGGTCAGCACGATCAGCGGCCTGTCGCTGCCCACCAGCCGCGACAACCGCGCCAGCGTGGTCAGCCGCTGCGCCAGCAGCCCGCCATGCGGCGACACCCGGTCGTAGGGCTGGCAGTCCCACGCCGGGAACTGCATCACCGGCAGATCGGGTGCGAAAAATTCCAGCGCGCGGGCCAGTTGCTGCATGCGCGGACCGTCGCGGCAGACCACCGCGAGGCTGACCGCCGGCGGGTTGGGCCGCGCCGCGACCGCGCGCGCGAGGTCGGAGACCACGAGGCCTTCGGCGCCCTCGGCAACATTGGCAAAGGTCAGCGCCCGGCCGGGCGCCAGCAATTCGGCGGGCGATCGTGTCGGCGACTTCATGCCACGGGACCCGCCCGAAATGATTTGATGCGGTCGAACAGGCGGTTGGCATATTCCGGCGCCGGCGGCATTTTGCCGGTCAGCGCGGCATAGAGATCGGGGTCGGGCACGTCCATCAGATGCTCGAATTGAACCAATTCGTCATCTGACAGGTTTTCGATCTCGACGTCCGCAAAGCGGCCGAGGATGAGGTCCATCTCGCGGGTGCCGCGATGCCAGCAGCGAAACAACAGCCGCTTGCGCCGGTCATCAAGGCCGTCGCTCGATCGTGTCGATCCCGTCATTTATGGTTCCCATCCGAACGCCAAAAGCCCGGACGTGCCGGGCAGGGTTGATATAGCCATGGGAAGGACGAATGTCAGCCCTCAATGTCCGGTGAAATATCACTGGTGTCGTCATTGCCGGGCTTGACCCGGCAATCCATCATCTCTTGAAGATGGATGGATGCGCGGATCAAGTCCGCGCATGACGGATTGTGTGTGCTGGAACACGATAATGCGCCCTCCTCTGCTCAATCCCCTGTTCGCGCCGGTCACGACCCTTGCCGGCGTCGGGCCGAAGCAGGACAAGCTGTTCCGCTATCTGCTCGGCCGCGATGAGACGCCGCGGCTGGTCGATCTGCTGCTGCATCTGCCGGCCAGCGTGATCGACCGTCGGGCGCGGCCGAAAATCCGCGACGCCGCTCCGGGAACCGTCGTCACGCTGGAGGTGACCGTCGACCGTCACCGCCCGCCACCGCCGCGCAGCGCGCGCGCGCCGTTCCTCGTTTATGCCAGCGACGACACCGGCGACGTGGTGCTGACCTTCTTCCGGGCCAAACCCGGCTACGTCGAGAAGCTGCTGCCGGTCGGCGCGAAACGCTACGTCTCCGGCACCTTGCAGATGTATGACGGCGTCCCGCAGATGGTGCATCCCGACCGCGTCGTGGATGAAGAGGGTTTCGCAAAACTGTCGGGCATCGATCCCGTCTATCCGCTCACCGAAGGGCTGGCGCTGGGTTCGCTGCGCCGCGCGATGGCTCAGGCCCTGCAAAAGCTGCCGGCCCTGCCGGAATGGATCAGCCCGGAAGTGGTCCGCCGCTGCAAGTTTCCTGCGGTCGCCGAAGCGCTCAACCGGGTGCACGTGCCGGTCGAACTGACCGACATCCTGCCCGATGGCCCGTTCTGGTCGCGGCTGGCCTTCGACGAATTACTCGCCGGTCAACTGGCGCTGGCGCTGGTGCGGGCGCAGTTGCGCCGCCCGGCCGGCGACCGCCACGCCGGCGACGGCCATCTGCGCAACCGGATCATCGACGCGCTGCCTTATGCGCTGACGACCTCCCAGCGCGACGCGGTCGCCGCGATCACCGACGATCTGCGCCAGCCGGTGCGGATGTTGCGGTTGTTGCAGGGCGACGTCGGGTCCGGCAAGACGGTGGTGGCGCTGCTCGCGGCCGCCGCCGTTACCGAAGTCGGCAAGCAGGCCGCCCTGATGGCGCCGACCGAAATCCTGGCGCGCCAGCACGTCAAGACCATCACGCCGCTGGCCGAACGCGCCGGGCTTCGGGTAGCGATCCTCACCGGCCGTGAAAAGGGCAAGGAGCGGCGCGAACTGCTGGCGCGGCTCGCCGCCGGCGAGATCGACTTCGTGGTCGGCACCCACGCGCTGATCCAGGACGACGTAGTGTTCAAGGCCTTGGCGCTGGCCGTGGTCGACGAGCAGCATCGTTTCGGGGTGCGCGAACGGCTGGCGCTGACCGCCAAGGGCGAGGCCGTCGACGTGCTGGTGCTGAGCGCGACGCCGATCCCGCGCACGCTGGTGCTGACCTATTTCGGCGACATGGACGTCTCGGAATTGCGCGAGAAGCCGGCGGGACGCCAGCCGATCGATACCCGCACGGTACCGAACAGCCGCCTCGGCGAGGTGATGGAGGCGGTCGGCCGCGCGCTTGAGAAGGGCAAGCTGGTCTACTGGATCTGCCCGCTGGTGGAAGAATCCGAAGCCGAGGGCATCGAGCATCTGACCAACGCCACCGAACGGTTCGAGAGCCTCAAGCAGCGCTTCGGCGACCGCGTCGGCCTGGTGCACGGCCAGATGAAGGGCGCCGAGAAGGACCGCGTGATGGCGCAGTTCGCCGCCGGCGAGATCGGGCTCCTGGTCGCCACCACCGTGGTCGAGGTCGGCGTCGACGTGCCCGCCGCCACCATCATGGTGATCGAGAACGCCGAACGTTTTGGATTGGCGCAACTGCACCAGCTGCGCGGCCGGATCGGCCGCGGCTCCGAAGCATCGACCTGCCTGCTGCTTTACAGGGAGCCGCTCAAGGAAATGTCCACGGCGCGGCTGAAGGTGATCCGGGAAACCACCGACGGCTTTCGTATCGCCGAGGAGGACCTGAAACTGCGCGGCGAAGGCGATGTGCTGGGCACACGGCAAAGCGGCCTGCCCGGCTACCGCATCGCGCGCTCCGAAGTGCACGGCCAGCTCATCACCCAGGCCCGCGACGAGGCGCTCCGCATCATGAAGGACAATCCGAAGCTGACGGGGGCGCGAGGCGAAGCGCTGCGCGTCTTGCTCTATCTGTTCGAACGGGATGAAGCGGTGCCGCTGCTCGGGGCGGGGTGAACCGTCATTGCGAGCCAACGGGTCGCGCGAACGCGCGCCCGATGACAGGCAGCGAAGATTCCATGGGGAGTGGATAGCGGCCAGGTCTGGAGCCAGACTGAGGTTGCTAAAAACCACTCAACCTGGAGACGACAATGTTGCTCGATCAT
>JAYSPJ010000690.1:0-2163 GCA_043722155.1 Bradyrhizobium sp. | reverse complement strand
CGGCTCCATCAGCCCCAGCAGGGTGTCCGGCGCCAGCGGCGTCGTGGCGAGCATCTCCTCGACCAGCGCCTCGGTCGGCGGAATGACCGGCAGGCCGTCAGTCCAGCCGCGCTCTTCCATCATGCGCTGGGCCGCGAGGAAATCGGCCTCGACCCGGTGTCGCCGTGCCGGCCTGGCATCCAAGGGTTTAGCCTGGTTCATGCCGGTACGGTCAGTGCGGAGGCGATGGCGCCGACGAGTTGAGCGGCGATCACGACGACTTCGGCCGCCGATCTGCTCGCCAGCGGATGCTGCATCACCACCGTCGGGTGGTCTTCCGTGCCAAGGACGCGGGCGCGCGCGCGCGCCGCCGCCTCGAAGGCCGTCGTGATGACGCACACCGAGGGCTTGCCAAGCCGCTCGACTTCGCTGGAATCGTGGAGACCCCACGATATGCACGAGCCTCAGTCGGCGACACCATGCACGAGCGCGTCGCAGTGCGCCACCATGCGGCGCAGAACCTCCGGCGGCGTCGCGATGCTGGGGTTGTCCTTGCGGTAAACCTCGAACCCGGCAGCCTGATACTTGTCCCGAAGCAGCGTCTCGACGGCCTTGAGCAATGGGCCGGCCATGTGTTTCGAGTTGTCGATCATGCCCACCCGCATGCCGGCAAGCGTGGCCGGTCGCGGCGCCTGCGCCACGCGCGCCGCCGAAAGCTCGGCCGCCGGGTCAACTAGGACAAATGTGCCCATGCCTTCTTTCATGTTCGTTCCTTCCGGTCAATTGACTTCGATCCTGGTTTCCCTGACGACCCGCGCCCATTTGCTCATCTCCGCGGTATAGAAGGCACGAAACTGCTCGGGCGTTCCCGGCGGCGCGACCACCACACCCTGCCGCGCCAGCGTCGCCTTGAAGTCGTTCGCGCCGATCACGCTGCCGATCTCCGCGTTCAGTCGTGCGATCACGGCGGATGGCGTCCGGGCCGGCGCGAGCACGCCATACCAGATTTCCACCTGATAACCCGGCACCCCCGACTCCGCGATGGTCGGCAGGTCGGGCAGGGTCGGCGATCTCTCCGGACTGGAGATGCCCAGCATGCGCAGGCGCCCGGCATCGACAAACGGCTTCGCCGAAATGGCCGAGGTGAACATGAGTTGCACGCGATCGTTGATCACATCGGGCAGCGCTGCCGACGACCCCTTGTAGGGCACGTGGGTCATGGCGACGCCAGCGCCCAGCTTGAACAACTCGGCCGCCATGTGAACCATGCCGCCGGTGCCGACCGACGCGAAATTGAGTTTGCCAGGCCGCGCGCGCGCCAGCTCGATCAGACCCTGCACGGACTGCGCGGGCAATGAAGGCGTCACGACCAGGACAAAGGGCAGCGCGCCGAGGAAATTCACCGGCGCGAAGTCGCGTGCCATGTCGAACGGCAGTGCCTTGTAGAGGCTCGGGTTGACGAAATGGTCGGCGAAGGTCAGCAATAACGTATGTCCGTCCGGCGCGGCCTTCGCCACCTGGTCCACGCCGATGACGCCGTTGGCGCCGGGCCGGTTCTCGACGGCCACGGACCAGCCCAGGCGCTCGGTGAGGCGTGCCGCCAGCGTGCGCGCGATGGTGTCGGCACCGCCGCCCGCGGTGGTCGGCACCACGACATGGATCGCGCGTTGCGGGTAATCCGCCGCGCTGACGACGTGTCCCGTCAAACACATGGCTGCGGCTAGAAAACACCAGTGGATACGGAGAGCAAGCATCATTGGGCCTCGATGACAGGTGTGCGATGCACTATACGGCAGGCGTGGAAAACGTGTTCGGGACCATCAGGTGCGTGATATCGTCAAGGGGTAACTATTCATGTATTTCACTTGTAATTCAGTGGATAAAGTCGGCTGACTTCATGTCATGCATGAACTGCCCAATTTGACTCGCCTAAGCTTGGAGGAGAAAGACGCGCTGATTCTCGCGCAGTTCGAGCAGATCGATCGGTTGACGATGTTGGTGCAGACGTTTGGCGCACGAGTGCGCGAGTTGGAACGGCGGTTGCGCAAGGACAGTCACAATTCGAGCAAGCCGCCATCGTCGGATTGCCATCAGCATGGACGGGCGGGGGCGGGTGTTCGACAACATTTCTGTCGAGCGGCTTTGGCGTAACGTCAAGTATGCGGACGTGTATCCGAAGGGTTA
>JAYSPJ010000689.1:0-12228 GCA_043722155.1 Bradyrhizobium sp. | reverse complement strand
CTGAATGGCTGTTGGCAGCGAGGCTGCGGCGTTGACGCATATATCCAGTTCCAGGATCGGACACGATCCGTTTTGGATATCGAAGTTAACTGCAACGCGCATGCCAAGTCCTGAACGTCGGGTCGCGGCCTCACACTTACTTAATTCCTCTTCGGGTATGCATGGTCTTCGGCACGCGCTTTGCAGTACATCTCTGCAATACCGTATTCCCCGGTAGCTCAGCGGTAGAGTGGACGGTTGTTTACCGTCAGGTCGGTGGTTCGAATCCATCCCTGGGAGCCAATTGCACTCGGATCAGATGTCGTGATGCGAGCAGAGGCTGCCAGTGCCAAATCTTCTTCGCCTTTCCGCGGTCGCATCGCGTCGTTTCGAACCGCGGGCGGTGAACCGTTCGGGGACAATCAGGACACGCCGCGCCCCGGAATGAGGCAATGAAATCTTAGGGGGCGACCGTTAAGAATCGCGGACCGCTCGCGTGTTATGCCCGGTAAAACCTGTGTTTCGGGTCTAGCTACAAAAACTCGAATGGAGCACTGGCCTGCACCTGTCATGATGGGATCCATCCTCCAGATTATACGGCGTGACGTGACCCGCGGCGTTGCCGGGACTATTCTCCTCAAGGTCGGCAGCGGCGGTCTCGCGTTTGCCTTGTTCTCGCTGGCGGCGCGAGCCATGTCACCGGACGCATTTGGCGTTTTCGCGGCATGGCTGAGCGTAGCCCAGATCGGGGCGGTGGTGGGCCTGGTCGGTCAGGAGTTGGTTCTGGTTCGCTTCCTGAACGAGTATCAGGTGCGGGACGAGACCGATCTCATGAAAGGTGTACTGCTCACCAGCCTGAAGATTTCGTCCGTTGCCATGCTGATGGCTATCGCGGCGGTGGCGGTGGTTGCGGGCGCCAGGGGAAATTCGTGGTTACTGATATTGGCGGTGTCGTCCTTTATGGCGGTCAACGCCGGACTCATGCTCGGTAGCCAGGTTGCGCGATCGCTGGTGAGTATTCTCATGGGCGAAGGAAACCGCGAGTTCTTCTGGCGGGTTCTGGTTGTTCTGCTTCTGGTGGTGGTGCTGCTCGCCAATCGCCGGCTCGATCCGGCGGAATTGTTCATCTTCATGGCGGCCGCGATGTCGGTCGGGTTGATCGCTCAGATCATCTCGATCGTTGCCGCTCTGCCTGCCTTGCGCGATGTGCCCGCCCGATTCGAGACAGCGCGCTGGAGGGGCAGCGCGCTGCATTTCTGGTCCGCCTCGATCCTCGAAGCCGCAAATCAGTACTTCGATGTCATCCTGATTTACTGGATGCTCGGTCCAGCGACCGCCGGCATCTATTTTGCGGCGTCGCGTTTGGCCAATCTGTTCGCCATGCTTTCGGCGGCACTTTACACGTTCGCGGCGCGTCGTCTGCCGTCGCTGTACTTCAGCAAGAACCACGAAGAATTCGCGCATACCCTGGTGCTGATGGCGGAAGTGACTGCGCTGTGTGTCGTGAGCGGGCTCGTCATCATCTGGTTTGGCGCGCCCTATCTGCTCGGCCTGTTTGGCCCCGACTTTGCGGCCCAGCAGTGGGTGCTCGTCGTCCTGGCGATCGGTACGGCATTTCAAGCCGCAGGCGGACCGTCTGCGGCCATACTCCAATTGACCGGGCATGAGGGCGGCTACGTCCCGGTGGTTGCCGCGAACGTCGTGATCCGGCTGCTCGGATTTGTCATCCTTATTCCCTGGCTCGGCGTGCTCGGGGCCGCCGTGTCGGCTACCGTCTCGCTGGCAATAGCCACCATTGCCCTCAATATACTTTGCCGGCGCCGCACCGGAGTCGACCCTTCCGTCCTGGTACTCCTTCACTCCTCGCCGTGGAAAACCAAAGCGTAAGGCGCCGACGCGGGAAATCCGGCTGACTAGCGGCGTCCCAATAAAGCCCGCAGCACCCCGGCGTCGGGCCTGCCTGTTCTGTCATCGACCAGACCGAACCCCTGCTCGAGCTCCCAGTGTGCCCAGCCCCAGCAATGCTGGTTCGCGTAAGTGACGACTGACGAAAGCCAGCGCAGTCGGCTTTCCGGCGGGGCGCCGGCCTTGAGTACGCCGAATTCATTGATGATGATCGGGCGCGAGAACCGCTGCTGCCATGCGGCCGCGGGTTCCAGCCATTTGTCGATCCCGTTTCCGTCGGCCGATGCGGCAATTGCCCGATCCAGCAGCGCCAGCGCCGGCGTCTTGTTTTCATCGCGCAACTGCTTCCGGAGGTCTTGAACCCTCGGGTCGTCGGCGCGGGCGGGGTATGGCAGTGCCCTGATGTCGTGCAGCGGTTCGTTTGGATCCCAATGTCCTTGATGGGTAAAGGCCATGGGATCGTAAAAATGGATGGCATAGACGACATTCAGATCGTCCAGCGGGCGAAGGCTGGGCAACGAGTCGGGACGCTGCCAGTTCACAGGACCGACGATGATCGTGTTGCGGGGAAGCAACTGACGGACAGCTGCGGCAAGCTCCTCGACTTCGATTTGCCATTTATCGGCCTCAGCGTCGGGCTCGTTGAGCAGTTCCGCGAAGATTCGATCTGCCGGATAGCGCCGCATGGCTTGCGCCAGTTCCGCCCATGCATCCTTCATCTCCTGCATCGCTGCGGCCGGTTCTTCCCGGTGCAGCCGATTGAACCGATCTCCCGGATGCAGATCGACGGACACGTAATAGCCAAGGGATGTGAGCGTCGTCAGCGCGCGGTCGACGGCGTGTCGCCGGTCGTCCCGCTCTTCCTTAGCGGTGAACCGCGGCATCAGGTATTCCGCCGGCACCGGCAGGCGAACGTGGGTCATGCCGGCCTTGCGGAGTTCCAGGAGCAAGCCGGTGGCCGGCGGCGCAGACCGCGAACCGCCGATCCAGCCGTCGGCATTGAAACCGCGGGACAACGCGTCGATGCTGGAGGCCGGGACCGTGTGCGTCAGGTAAGGACAGGCATCGGCTCGATCGGAGGCAAGAATGAAGATCGCATTGGCGAATGCGAATGCCAGCCGCCGCACCTTCTGCACGCCTGCCTTCCGCCGAGTGTTGATCATTGACACACCTCAAGCCAGTTCAGCGGGCTATCGGGACCACCGGCGAGTTCAGCTCGCCAATCCCAACATTTCGCGTTGAGGCCGGGGAGAGACCGTGTGCGATCCGGTCTGATTGACGACGATTCCGATCGCGGCGGCGCCGGATTTCGACAGCGACGCCTTGGCCTTGCGGATGGCAGTCTGGTCAGTCGCTTCGTCCGGCACGACCAGGATCACCAGGTCGGCATGAGCCGATAGCGACGCCACTTCGGGTTGCTCGGCGAGCGATGGGGCGTCGATGACGATCAGGTCGAACTCCGAGCGAATGTCGTCGACAGGTGACGGGCCGGCATTTTGGCCGGCGCCGAGGAGCAGATTGACCGCGCGAAGGCTCGCCCTCGACGTGCGCAACCCGTTCGGGGCGCTCATCTCGGCCGGAGAGTTCAACGTCTGGCCGAAGGCAGAGTCGGATTGCACCTGAATGAGGACGCTCAGCATCTTGCCGTTCACGGCGGACAAATTCAGCGATCGCGCCAGGGTACTGCCGCCAACGTCATCGACGATCGAGGTCACGAGAGCCACCTTGCCACGTTGCCCCGGCAGGGCAGTAATCCTGTTGAGCAGCGCGCTCAGATGGGGACTCAAATCGAGCTTGGTCGTTCCGGCGATTGGTTTCTGCCAAACCGTCTTGATGGTCTCCCGCGGCATCAGGTTGGGGATACGGATCCACACCGGCGGATCCTGCGGCGGCTCGACTCCGGCGGAAGTCGAAGGCACGCGGCGCGGCTTCGGGCCCGGCTCCGGAGAATCCATCTTCGTATCGAGCATGGCGACCGCTGCGGTCGAGATCAATATCGAGGCGATCAGGATTGCAGCGAGCAGTATGACGAGCGGCGGACGGGTCGAACGAACTGGCGGGGTGGCAAGAGAGGCGATCTTGGTCTGGGAGCTCTGAAGAAGCCGCTGCTCGTTGGTCGTCTTGAATCGCGACAGGAACTGCTCGTAGATGTTCTTGTTGGCGTCGGCATCGCGCTGGAGTTCCTGGAGTCTCACCAGCGCCTGGCCGTCGACCAGCATGTCCGCCTCGACGGACTTCAACCGGCTTTCCAGGCCTTTTTGCTGATCCAGCAGGGACTCGTATTCGGACTTCGCGCTTTCGATGTTGCGCTTCCGTTCGGTTTCGATCTGCCGGTTGAGGTCGTTGAGCTGAGCGTATGACATGACCAGATCAGGATGGCGATCGCCGAGCACCGCGCGTTTCTGCGCGATTTGATCGTTGAGCGCCGAGCGCTGGCCGCGCAGGATGCTGAGGAGGTCCTGCTTGATCGGCCCCTCCACGTTCGCCTTGAGGTCGCGCTGCGCCTGCTCGTACCGGGTCTTTGCTTCCTCGGCGCGGAGGCGGGCAGTGGACACCTGCTGGTTCAATTCGGTCACCCGGAGCTGCTGGGTGGTGCTATCCCGGCCCGCATTGACGATTCGATGTTCCAGCTTGAAGGTGGCAACCGCGTCTTCCGATGCCCTTAATCTGTCGTTGAGCGTCTTGAGACGGCTGTTGAGCCAGCCGGCGGCGTCGTCGGTCGCGGTGGTGCGGACCTGACCCTGGTTCGCGACGAACGCTTCGGCGACGGCGTTCGCATAGTAAGCCGCCTGCTGTGGGCGATTGGAGATGAACGTTATCGCGATGACATAGGTCAGCCCGCGGCGGGAAATATCGAGGCGGCTGCGGAATTTTTCGAGCAGCCGCGTGGTGTCGGTCTCACTACCGGCGATGTCCTCGTCGGATTGAACCTTGAGTTGCTCGATCAGGGGCCGCAGGAACCCATCCGACTTGGCGATTTCGATCAGGCTCTGAAGGGCGGCTGCATCCTGGCCGATGCCGGGCAGCACGTCCTGATCGTTGGTCACGCGCTGTTCCCTGGGATCAACGACGACCAGCGCGGTAGCTGCAAACCGGGCCGGAACAACCATCAGGACAATGACACCGACGGTGAAGAGGGCGAGCGCCAGCAACGATATGCGTCGACCATTGTTGCGCAGGAATGCGACGGCGCCCGAAACGGTCAGCGATCCCTTGATCAGGTCGGGCGGCTCGCTGCGTATCTTTCCGGGTGGGTGACCCGGAGCTTCCCACGAAGCCGCGTCATCTTTCCGACCGGAACTGGCCTGGTCTGCCCGGCTCCCGAACATCATGCGTTCCAACTCAAATTCAACTGACAAGCACACGCCCAATGGCCGCTTCAACGTAATTATCTATGGTTAATCGACGGTTACCCATCCGAACATTGCACAGGCAATTAGTTAACGGTGCGACTGTATTCTGGCCCGGTCCCTGACGTCGTCGGGTATTATTTGGCCCGGCGAACGGCACTCGATTCGAAATCCGGATTAACCTCGTCACGCTCCAGTCGGTCTGCGACCGGCGATCTCGTGATAGGTATGGCTGCGGCAACGAGGTGCGAAGCTCTGCTTCCCCGGCCCAGCTCCGCGCAACATATTGCAGAGTGAGATGAAACCCAAACGTCGAATCCTTCTCGTTCAAACCCAGGCGGAGAACGCAGGTGCTCAGGAGATTTCCAGGCTCGTTGGCGTGGGCCTGACGGCGCTCGGCTATGAAGTTCACAATCTGTTTTTCTTTCGGAAGTCGGAATCTTTCGACGAGCCGCCCAATACGTCCTATTGCTCGCCGAACCGGCCGGGCAATCCACTGGCGTTGCTGAGATTTCTGTGGACGCTCGGACGGCGGATCAGGAGCATTCGACCCGACGCGGTCCTGACATTTCAGCATTTTGGCAACGTCATTGCCGGAGGCGTCTCGCGTCTCGTGAGTACAGCGCCGGTCATTGCGAACCAGGTTTCGGCGGCCATGTCGATGAGCTGGCCGGTTCGCACTGCCGACGTCGCGATGGGCAGCCTTGGCGTCTTCAAGTGCATAACGGTCAACTCGCTCGATATGGAGCGTGAGTATGCGCGGTATCCCGCAAGCTATCGGGCGCGCATGAAGCATGTCGCCCACGGGTTCGACGACAAATCGCTGGATATCCCGAGGGAGACGGCGCGGCAGCTGTTCAATCTGCCACGGGATTGCATTCTGCTCGGCTGTGCGGCGAGACTGCATCCGAACAAGCGTCTGGATGCTGCAGTACGTCTGCTCGCCGGCGAGCCTTCCTGGCATCTGGCGCTGGCCGGCCAGGGGCCGGACGAGGGGCGGCTGCGGTTGCTGGCCGATGAGCTGAAAGTATCGGATCGACTGCATTTCACAGGCGAGATTCTGCCGCAGCGCGTGGGAGAATTTCTCGCCTGCCTCGACGTCTTCGTGTTCCCCTCGCAAGCCGAGACGTTTGGTCTGGCGGCGGTCGAGGCGGCCAATGCCGGCGTTCCTTCGGTGGTAACGGACCTCCCCGTCCTGCGCGAGGTGTTGTCGTTCGAGGGAAAGCCCGCAGCACTCTTTGTCGATGCGTCCGACAATGCGAAATTTTCGGCTGCCGTCGCGAAAATTCTCGCAGACGAAGCTCTGCGTGACGATCTGCGGCGAAATGCGAAGCAATTGAAGTCGCGTTACTCGGTGGAGACGATGGTTAAGGAATATGTGGATATTCTCGACCGAGTGATCTAGTTGTGGCGGGGCCCCTGGGGATGATCGTTGAGTTCCGATGCGAACGCGAGCATGCGCGGCTGTGGACGAGCCGCGCGGCCCTATCTATGAGCACACAGGGTGTTTCGGTTCAGTTCGCGTGGACGGGGACAGCGGTGCCCCGCCCTGCGGGCCTGGAGGCGCTTTTCGAACTCGAGCGCATCTTGCTGCGAAAAGGACAGCCCTGCGGTGCCGACAGGCTCCGGGATATTCCCGAAGAACTGGAGCGCAGGCCCGCCAACGCCGATGTGGTTGTCGATTTCACGCGGGCCAGCCGCGATCCGGCCTGCTCCGCCCGATTGTATCTGCGTCCGTTGTTTGACGGTGCAGCCGGCGAGGACGCCGCACTGGCGGCGATCGTTGCCGGGGATCTGCCGGTTATCGAAATCGTCAACGAACTCGATGGCGCGGTTCTTGATCGCGGTCATCCGTCCGGAGAAATCGCAGTTGGCTTGAGCGGCGCCCTCGAAGCCGTCATGGCGCGAACGCTGTCATTGCTGACGGCGGTTCTGTCCGGAAAGCCGAGAATTATTCCGCAACTGGCCCATCGTTCCCACGGAGCAGTTGCGCAGCATCCCGCAGCATACGTCGTTCGTGGGCTGGCTGTGTCGATCGCCAAGCAGATATATCGCCTCTGCTGCTATTCACCTCACTGGCACATCGGCTGGCGTTACAGCGAGAATGTGGACGTCTGGAAGACCGGAGATTTATCCGGCCCGGGCTGGCAGGTCGTTCCGGATCCGGGCAACCGGTTCTACGCCGATCCGTTCCCGATCACGTGGATGGGTAGAACATTCGTCTTCTTCGAAGACCTCGATCATCGCGTCGGAAAAGGCATCATTTCCGCGATCGAGTTCGATCCTGGCGGGCCGGTTGGCGGCGCAATTCCCGTGCTGGAAGAACCCTGGCATCTGTCGTATCCCTTTCTGATCGAGCACGACAACCAGCTATGGATGATCCCGGAAAGCTCTGCGAATCGGGATGTCGCCCTCTATAGATGCGTCCGGTTTCCCGACAAATGGGAGCGTCATTGCACGCTGCTTTCCGAACTCGAATTGGGCGATGCAACCATCACCCTGCACAACGGTCTGTATTACCTCTTCGGGGCCTGGCGCGACGGGGCGGGCGGCTATTCGGATATGCTGGCGATCTTTTACGCCGAGCATTTATTGGGTCCGTGGCTGCCGCATGCCAGCAATCCGGTCTTGATCGATCGATCGAGTGCGCGGCCGGCCGGAAATTTTGTCGCAACCAATGGAAAACTGTGGCGGCCGGTCCAGGACTGCGCCGATGGATATGGCGCGGCACTCGGTCTTGCGGAAGTTGTCGAACTGACACCGAAGACTTTCACGCAAATTGTCCGACACTCGATCCGGCCCGGACCGTTATGGCCCGGAAGAAAGCTTCACACGCTGAACCGCTGCGGCCGCCTCGAGGTGATCGACGGATCACGGATCCAGCCGAAAATTGCCGCTCTGCGATAGGGCATGGCATCAGCCATGCAACTTCGTCGCGGTCTCCGCGATCACGCGTCCTTGATACCGCGCGCCCGCCGGTTAGCTCCCTCTTGCATCGCAAGCCGCACAAACTCGCGTCGCTGGTCCATTACCGATACCTCGCACCAAGGCATGGATTTGGCCTCCCAATTTGCCAAATCCATGCACTATGATGCGTCGGCTATGTCTCCGAACACCCGTCGGTGATCTGTCCGGATGCGCGGGTCACCTAGCGCGAACACGCGCTTTGGGCTTTTGCCCGCGCATGACGAGTTTCGTGGCTGGGCCTTACGCCGCGTCGACCAGCACCAGCTCGGAATCTTCCAGCGCGGTGATCGTCAGCCGCGCTTCGTCCGATATCGCGACACCGTCGCGGGCGTTGACGCGGACGCCGTTGATCTCGACGCTGCCCGCCGCCGGCACCAGATAGAGGTTGCGGGCCTTGTCGGGCGCATATTCCGCGCTCTCGCCGGCCTTCAGCGTGGTGGCGAGCACCCGTGCGTCGGCGCGGATCGGCAGCGCGTCGCTGTCGGCGGCAAAGCCGCTGGCGATGGTGACGAATTTCCCCGTTCGATCCGACTTCGGAAACGGCTTGGCGCCCCAGGTCGGCTGGCCGCCTTGCGTCGATGGTTCGATCCAGATCTGGAAGATCTTCGTCAGGCTTGGCTCCAGATTGTATTCGGAATGACGCACGCCGCTTCCGGCGCTCATCACCTGCACGTCGCCCGCCTCGGTGCGGCCCTTGTTGCCGAGGCTGTCCTGATGGGTGATGGCGCCTTCGCGGACATAGGTGATGATCTCCATGTTGGCGTGGGGATGCGCGGGAAAGCCGCTGTTCGGCGCGATCTCGTCGTCGTTCCACACCCGCAGGGAGCCATGGCCCATATTGCCGGGATCATAATGGCTGCCGAAAGAGAAATGGTGCTTCGCCTTCAGCCAGCCGTGGTCGGCGCCGCCGAGTTTTGCAAAAGGTCTGAGTTCGATCATGGGGGTGTTCCCTTGGGTTGGGTCGAATTCGGTTGGCCTCTGGATATGCGCTCTCAGATGATGCATAAATAGAAACTATCGAAACACATTGTTTCCATTATTGATCCAATGGGGTTGACTCGGATGGCAAAACTTCCCGATTTCGAGGGCCTCGCGATTTTCGCAAAAGTAGTGGAATTACACTCGTTTGCGGCGGCCGCAAGCGAACTGGCGCTGTCCAAGGCGACGGTGTCGAAGGCGGTCACCCGGCTGGAGGCGCGGCTCGGCGCCCGGCTGTTCAATCGCACCTCGCGGCGCCTCGCCTTGACCGATGCCGGGCAAAAGCTGTCCGCGCGCGCCGCGCGCCTCCTGCTCGACGGCGAGGCGGCGGAGAACGAGGCCTTGGCGCAATCGGTGACGCCGCGCGGGCTGGTCCGGCTCGCGGTGCCGATGACGTTCGGGCTGAAAGCCGTGGCGCCGATCCTGCCGGAATTCTTCGCCCAATATCCCGATGTCGCGATCGACCTTCATCTCGGCGATGCCATGGTCGATCTGATCGGGGAGGGGTTCGATGCCGGCTTGCGGATCGCGAGCCTGCCGGATTCCTCGTTGATCGCGCGGCGGCTGTGCGCGATGCCGCGCTACACGGTGGCCTCGCCCGAATATCTCAAGCGCCACGGCCGGCCGACGCATCCGATGCATCTCGCCCGGCACCAGTGCCTCGGTTACGCCTATCTCTCCACGCCGGGGATGTGGCACTACACCAATTCCGCCGGCGAGGAGGCGAGTGTGCGCCCGGCGGGACCGCTGCGCGTCAACAATGGCGAGGCGCTGATGCCGGCGCTGCTGGCAGGGCTCGGCGTCGCCGACCTGCCGGATTTCATCGTCGGCGACGCCATTGCCTCGGGCAAGGTCGAGGTGATCCTGAAAGGCTGGAAGCAGACCGAAGGCGCGGTGCATCTGGTGATGCCATCCGGCGGCCCGCGCCCCGCCCGTGTCGAGGTGCTGGCGGAGTTTCTCGCGAAACATTTCGCGAAGGGAAAGACGCGGACTCGGTCGTTCGGCGAATGAATGGTGGGCACGGCGCGAAGAGCGCCTTTGCCCACCCTGCGGATTTCGGGTTAGGCTGTCCCCAACACACCAAAACAAAATCACTTGGGGAGAAACCGCCAATGAACCGACGTGAACTTCTGAAGGCCGCGGCGGTGCTGCCGCTGGCGCAAACCGCGCTCTCGAGTGCCGGCTTCGCACAGGCGGCATGGCCGGCGCGCAACATCACCATGATCGTGCCATTTCCGGCCGGAGGCCAGGCCGATCTCGCCGCAAGGCCGGTGGCGCTGGCGCTGGAGAAAATTCTCGGCAAGCCCGTGATCGTCGACAACCGTGCCGGCGGCGGCGGCGGTTCGGTCGGCAACGCGGCGGCGGCGCGTGCCGAGCCCGACGGCTACACCTTGCTGATGACGCTGTCGTCGCTGGCGGTGTTGCCCGAGGCCGACCGGCTGTTCGACCGGCCCGTGGCCTACGAAGTCTCGCAATTCGCGCCGGTCGCACGCGTGCTCGCCGATCCCACGCTGCTCGCGGTGCCGGCGTCGGCGCCGTGGAAGACCCTGCAGGATCTCGTCGACGACGCCAAAAAACGCCCCGGCCAGATTCCCTACGGCTCATCGGGTCCCTACGGCACGCTGCATGTGGCGATGGAAATGTTCGCGGCCTCCGCCGGCATCAAGCTGCTGCATGTGCCGTTCCGTGGCGCCGGCCCCGCGCTGACGGGGCTGCTGAGCGGCACGGTGCAGGCGATGGCGTCGGCGCCGGGCACGCTGAAGCAGCAGGTCGACGACGGCAAGATGCGCGTGCTGGCGAACTGGGGCGCGCAGCGGATCGCGAGTTTTCCCGAGCTGCCGACCTTCCGGGAACTCGGCTACAAGGACGTCGAGTTCTACATCTGGGCCGGGCTGTTCGCGCCAAGCGCGCTGCCGGCGCCGATCATGACGCGGCTGCGCGAGGCGATGGCGCAGGCGGTGAAAAGTCCGGAGGTGACGAAAACCTTCGAGAACGCGGGCAGTCCGGTCGCCTACCTGGACGCGCCGGAATTCTCGAAGTTTGTCGCCGAAGACTCCGCGCGCCTGATCGCGGCGGTGAAGAAGATCGGCAAGGTAGAGTAGGGGCGGTCGATATTCTCGTCATTGCGAGCGTCGCGAAGCAATCCAGGGCGGACAGGAAGATTGGATTGCTTCGTCGCTGCGCTCCTCGCAATGACGATCGGGGTCACGTTGGCGCCTGGCACACATCGATCCATTCGGCACACGTGAGCTCGGCCATCCGCACCGGCGCGATGCGCACGGCGCTGTGGGTCGAGCCCGCCGCCGGCACCACCTCGTCGAACGCTTGCAACGACACGTCGCAATAGACCGGCAGCGGCGTCTTCAAGCCGAACGGGCAGACGCCGCCGACTTCATGGCCGGTGATTTCGGCAACTTCGTCGACGCCCAGCATCTTCGGCTTGCCGCCGAAATGCGCCTTGACCTTCCTGTTGTCCATCCGCGAGGTGCCGGCGGCGACGATCAGCACTATCCGCTCGCCGATCCGCAGGGAAAGCGTCTTTGCGATCCGCGCCGGCTCGACACCATAGGCTTCGGCCGCCAGCGCCACGGTGGCGGAACTCGAGGGCGATTCGATCACGGTGATATCGGGGGCTTTTTCGGCGAAGAATGCGCGGACGGATTCAAGACTCATGAATAAAATTATCTCCGGATATCGTGCATGGCGACCGGCGCGGGAAGGTCAGACAGCGTGTGGATGGGTGAGTCGCTTGCTGCCCATGCTTCGAGACGCTCGCGCCGCTCGCTCCTCAGCATGAGGTTGTGGTGTTTCAACAAGCTAAACCTCATCCTGAGGAGCCCGGCGACGCGCAGCGAGGCCGGGCGTCTCGAAGGATGGGCCGCAACACTGATTTGTAATTCCAGTTGCTAGATCCCCAGCAGCTTCCGCGCGTTGGCCTTCAAGACCTTCGGCCTGATCTCGTCGCGGATATCGAGTTTGGCAAAGTCCGCCATCCAGCGGTCGGGCGTGATCACCGGCCAGTCCGATCCGAACAGCATCTTGTCCTGCA
>JAYSPJ010000688.1:0-4492 GCA_043722155.1 Bradyrhizobium sp. | reverse complement strand
CCCTGGAGGGGGAGGGTCGGCTCGCATCGCAAGATGCGAGACGGGGTGGGGTGACGGTCTATCAACTCGCGCACTGTTCGAGGCGACAGACTTTCACCCCACCCCGCCGCGAATTTCATTCGCGTCGACCCTCCCCCTCCAGGGGAGGGTGAAGCAAGTGCTTTGCGTCGGCACTGAGCTGCGTGTTAAGCGAACGTCATGCCCGCTCTCATCCTGCCCTTGATCGAAGCTGCCGCGCACTGGCCCGAGCGCGGCGCGCTGATCGGTCTCGACCTGGGAACCAAGACCATCGGCGTCGCGGTGTCCGATCCCGACCGCAGGCTCGCGACCGGCGTCGGGACCGTCCACCGCACGGCCTTCAAGGCCGACGCCGCGCGTCTCGTCGCCATCGCCGCCGAGCGCAGTGCCGTCGGCTTCGTGCTCGGCCTGCCCGTCAACATGGACGCCAGCGAGGGACCGCGCGCGCAGTCGACCCGCGCCTTCGCCCGTAATTTTTCCAGGCTGACCGATCTTCCGATCGGCTTGTGGGACGAGCGGCTGTCCACCGCGGCGGTGGAGCGGGAGCTGATCGGAACCGACATGAGCCGGGCCCGGCGCGCCGAAGTGATCGACGAACACGCCGCGATCTACATCCTGCAGGGCGCGCTCGACCGGCTGATGACGCTCAGCGACAGCCGCAGAGGCCGCTGAAGATGGCGCTGGTGGTTGCGGCGCTGCTGCCGGTGTTCCTGCTGATCGTGCTCGGGTTCGTCCTGAAGCGAAGCCTGCTGCGGCTGGAGACGCAATGGCACGGCCTGGAGCGGCTGACCTATTACGTGCTGTTCCCGGTCCTGCTGATCCAGACACTGGTCAAGGCCGATCTCACCACGGTACCGGTCACCGGCGTCGGTGGCGCGCTGCTGCTCTCGCTGTTGCTGATGTCGCTGCTGTGCCTCGCGCTGCGGCCGCTGCTGGCGCGATGCGCGATCGACGGGCCGGCCTTCACCTCGATTTTTCAGGGCGCCACCCGCTGGCAGACCTATGTAGCGCTCGCGGTCTCCGTCAATCTCTATGGCGACACCGGGCTGGCGCTGGCTTCCGTGGCGATGGTCGCGATCATCCCGCTGGTCAATGTCTTCAGCGTCGCCGTGCTGGCGCATTACGCCTCCCCGGACAAGCAGTCGGTTCGCGCGATCGCGATGACCGTGGTGCGCAATCCCCTGATCTGGGCCTGTGCCATCGGGCTTGCCCTCAATATGCTGCACTTGCCGCTGCCGCGCATCTGGGATGAGGTCGCCGACGCGCTCGGCCGCTCCTCGCTCGCGATCGGCCTGCTGGTGACGGGAGCGGGACTGCAGCTTGCGGGCATGTTTCGCCCCAGTCTCGCGGCCAGCGTCGCGGTTTTCCTCAAGCTGATCCTGATGCCCGTGCTGGCGATCGCGCTGGCGGTCTGGTTCGGCGTCACCGGTTCCAGTCTCGCGATCGTGGCGGCCTGCACGGCGGTGCCGACGTCGGCGAGCGCCTATGTGCTGGCGCGCCAGATGGACGGCGACGCGCCCCTGCTGGCGCATATCATCACGCTGCAGACCCTTCTGGCAGCCATCACCATGCCGATCGCGATCGCGCTGGTGGCGTAATTCGTCATTGCGAGCGCAGCGAAGCAATCCATCTTTCTTTTCGCTGCGGCATGGATTGCTTCGCTGCGCTCGCAATGACGATCAACGACCTACGCGCTTCCCGCCAGCCAGATGCTCTGCAGCGTCGCGGCGAGATTGTTGAGGCCGTGCACGACCACCGTCAGCCAGGTCGAGTTGCTGCGATAGCGGAGCCAGCCGAGCAACAGCCCGATCGAAAACACCTCGCCGAAAAAGAACCAGTCATATTGCAGATGCAGCGCGGTCCACATGAGCGCCGACAGCACGATGGCGCCGGGGACTTTCAGAAACGATTCCGACCAGCCGCGGTAGAGAAAGCCGCGCGCGAAAAACTCTTCCGAGATGGGGGCCGCGACGCAGAACGCGATCACCAGCAGCCACAGCGCGCCGTCGGCGCGCGCCGATTTCAGCACGTCGACCATGAAGCCGGGCGCGACCTCCCGCCCCAGCGCGCGCGACAGCAGGTCCCAGCCGACGACCAGCACGAACAGCGCGCCGACGCCGATCGCCAGATCCCTCCACGAGGTCCAGCGCAGCGCGAGATATTCGGCAAACGGCGTGCGCGACCAGCGTGTGGCGATCCACATCGCGGCGAGCGCGGCGGGCAACCCCATGATCACGGAGAGCGAAATCGTCAGGCCGCCGCCAACGACGTGGACCGCGGCAGCAAGATCGAATGGCCCTTCCTGCCGAAAGACGAGCCAGGCCACCACCACAATCTGACCGACGAACAACGCAACGAAGATGAACAGGCCCCACAGCGTGGTGCCCCAGAATTTCCAGATGCGTG
Organism: Bradyrhizobium sp.; assembly: GCA_043722155.1. Taxonomy (GTDB): domain Bacteria; phylum Pseudomonadota; class Alphaproteobacteria; order Rhizobiales; family Xanthobacteraceae; genus Bradyrhizobium. The sequence continues at coordinate 2,068 of JAYSPJ010000688.1, read as the reverse complement.
GCGGGTGTCGTGCGGGCGTCACCGTGACGGGCGGGCCGGCGGGATCGAGGGAGTCCATCAACTGACTTTCACACGGGCTGAAGGTTTTGCGGACATCAGGGCAGCGTCCGCTCCAGCAGGCCTCTGATATCGTCATTGGCGAGATCGACGGCGCCGTACATGCTGGCGTGATTGCCGGCGAGCCGGGTCGCCGCGAACAGTTCGGCATGATGCGGCGACACTCGATGGAGGGCTGCCGCCGCCGCCAGCAGCGCCAGCTTTTCCACCGCCAGCCTTGCGACGCGCTCGCCGTCCGGCCGGCGGAAGGTCCCGGCGACGAACGCTACCGCCTCACCCGCGCCCGGCAGACCCCGGGTTTCCCCGGCGAGACCCTGCAACACCGCAGCCGCCGCCTCGGCCTCGCGCGACAGCGCGCGCAGCACGTCGAGGCACATCACATTGCCGGAACCTTCCCATATCGCATTGACCGGCGACTCCCGATAGTGCCGCGCCAGAATGCCTTCCTCGACATAGCCGTTGCCGCCGAGACACTCCATCGCCTCATACAAAAATCCCGGCGCGCTCTTGCAGACCCAGTATTTGATGGCGGGCGTCAACAGCCGCATATAGGCCGCCTCATTGGCGTCATCGGGCGCGCGGTCGAACGAACGGCACAGCCGCATCACCAGCGCGATCGACGCCTCGACATGCAGTGCCATGTCCGACAGCACCGCCTGCATCAACGGCTGGTCGGCGAGGTGTTTCTGGAACACGCTGCGGTGACGGGCGTGATGCAGCGCATGCGCGAGCCCCGAGCGCATCAGGCCGGCGGAAGCAATCGCGCAATCCTGCCGCGTCAGCTGCACCATCTGGATGATGGTGCGGATGCCCTTGCCCTCGTCGCCGACCCGCTCCGCATAGGCGCCGACGAATTCCACCTCCGAGGAGGCATTGGAGCGGTTGCCTAGCTTGTCCTTCAGCCGCTGGAACTGGACGGCGTTGATCGAGCCGTCGGGCTTGAAGCGCGGCATGAAGAAACAGGTCAGGCCTTCCTCCGCCTGCGCCAGCACCAGGAAGGCGTCGCACATCGGCGCCGACATGAACCATTTATGGCCGGTGATGCGGTAGGCGTCGCCGTCGCGATCCGCCCGCGTCATGTTGGAGCGCACGTCGGTGCCGCCCTGTTTTTCCGTCATGCCCATGCCGAGCGTCATGCCGTGCTTGGTCCGCCATGGCGCAAAGCTCGGATCGTAGGCGCGCGTGCCGACGATCGGCATCACCTTCGCCAAAAGATCCGGCTGCGCCGCCAAGGCCGCCACCGAGGCGCGGGTCATGGTGACCGGGCAGAGATGACCGGTCTCGACCTGCGCCGCCATGTAGAATTTTGCGGCACGCACGACTTCGGCGGCACCGCCGGCAGGCTTGCCGTCGGCAGCCCAGGTCGAATTATGCAAGCCGGCATGGGCGCTGCGCGCCATCAGTTCGTGATAGGCGGGGTGAAATTCGACTTCGTCGCGGCGGTTGCCGCGCGAGTCGAACGTCCGCAGTTTTGGCGTGTTCTCGTTGGCGATGCGGCCGCGCTCCGCCATCGCGGCCGAACCCCAGTGCTTGCCGAACTCGGACAGCTCCGTCTCGGCCGAGGCGCCGCCATTGGCCGCGACGGCGTCCGCCAGCGGACGATCTACTGCGAACAGGTCGACGTCGCAGAACGGCGGCGACTGGTTGAAGACCTCGTGGGTCGCGAAAGAAGGTTGGGGCATGATAGGCTTCCGGCTGCTTCTTCTGGATTGGCGCGACTCTATCTCAACGCCGCCTGATCGGAAAATCATACGCCGGCCCACCCGCGCCCGGCATTGAAAAATGCCACCACTCCTTCGAATAATTCACAAAACCTTGCTTCGCCATGGCGGCGACCAGCGTGTTCCGCCAGCGGCGTTGAGCCGGCGTGATGGTCCGCGCCGCGGTATGCGACTTCACATCCGAACAGTCATAGCCGGTGCCCATATCGACGCTGCCTTCCGGCGCGCGGGCGCTTTCGGGCGCGGTGCAGTCGGCATAGATTTTGGCAGGGTCGAAGGCGGCGGATTTG
>JAYSPJ010000687.1:0-2535 GCA_043722155.1 Bradyrhizobium sp. | reverse complement strand
CAGGCAGCTGGTGCGCCGCTCCATGGTCTTTTCGACGGTGCAGATCTCGATGCCGGGAACGTCCTGGGCGTACGCAGGCGTCAGCAGACAGGGCGCCAGAACCACCGAGGCGACGAGAACGATCCGGCCAATCATCGAAATCCTCATTCAAAAGCGGATGTCGCGGTCAATTTGTCGCGAAGTGGCGCCTGCCGCCGACGATACCATACTGAAACCTCATTCGCGCGTTGAGGTTTTGCGCCGAACTCCCCACCCGGAGCAAGCGCGGCGCCCGGGGGCGCGGAACCCGAACCGCGGCGCTGGCGCGTCCCTGAAGGAGAATCACCGAATGGCAACACGCGAACGACGGCAGGCCGAGTTCAATGGCAACGGCGAACCGCCGCCGGATCAGCCGGTGCAGGTGCTTTGCGAGGATCACAGCGGCACCTATCAACTGCCGTTCGCCTGCCGCTTCGTCGATGGCGAATGGCGCAACCACGAATCCGGCGGCGCCGTCGAGGCCACGGTGGTCGGCTGGCGCCTTCTCGCGGGTATGGGCACCCGGTCCTGAACCCGGCCGCTGTGCCACAATGCGACGGCGGGCGAGCGCGTCTTAGGCTTTGGAACGCGAACGGAACGAATCGCGCCCGAATCAGCGGTTCAGGGCTGTACTCTCCTGTTCACGGCTAGATATCGGCTGGAATGTGATGCGGCGCACCACATACAGCACGACCACAATCGGCCGCAGCCAGCGGCCAATGACAAAGGTTAATTCCTCCGGCGATGACATGTGCCGCTACTTCCACGGCGTCACCGGCGGCACCTTGTCGGTGGCCGGCGGCATGTCGACGGTCTTGAAGTCCGCCGGGCTGACGATTTCGAGATATTCCATGTCCGGCGAGTAGTCGTAGAGGTAGTGCACGATCCCCGGCCGCTGGTGCACGACGTCGCCGGCCTGCACCAGGGTCGGCTTGTCTTCATACATGAAGCGCGCCCAGCTCTCACGTCAATTCGTGAGCTGAAGAAGGGTTCGTCATTCCGGGGCGCGTGCAAAACGCGCGAATCCGGAATCTCGCGGAAACAGGTTCTCACCTCGCTTCGAGATTCCGCATCGGCCCGCGCCGCGGACCGTCCGGAATGACGGAGATGCCGAGGCCGCCCAAGCCAATCGGAAATGAAGGCCTCGGGGCAGATTGCGTCGGAAGACTTTTACTTTGGACAATTACCGCGCTCAACGCAGTCGCGTTGCTTGCCCCCGCCCCACTTCTGCTTCTGCTGATCCGCCGACTGGGCAAAGGCCTGGGACACAGTTAACCCGATGAATGCGGTGAATAGAAATAAACTGATTGCCTTGCGCACGATGTTTTCTCCCTGATTTTGTTATACGGTTGACATTACCTTCTTTTCCCCGATCTCCAGGATCCAAATCGGCCGCCGGTCGCCGGCGTCGACATGATCGGGCCGTTGCCGCCGGAGTTGCAGAAAATCACGATGTTTTCGGCAGGCGTAGCCACGGTTTCCAAAGAGCCCGACGCCGGCAAGGCCCTGATCAAGTTTCTGGCGTCGCCGGCGGCACGTGCCGCGATGGTCAAGAGCGGCCTGGAGCCGATCCCGGCGGGGCGACGAACTAGCGGGACTCTCTCCGATCATTTCGTTTGCGTCCGGATCGGATGATCCTTCAGCCCGTTCTCGTCATAGGCCTTGCGCAGGATGCCGTTGGTCGTGACCTCGGCCATGAACCTGGCCGCAAAGGCCAGCGCCAGCGGATGGTTCGGCGGCACCGCCACCGCGGTCACGGTCTGCCTGAAGGTTTCATCCAGCACCCTCGTTCCCGGAATCTTCTTCGCCATGGCGTTGAGCTGACCGCGCGACAGCGCGAAGGCATCGACCTCGCCGTTCCCAAGCAGCGTGAAAATCTCGTCGTAGCTCTGATAGCCGGTGACCCTGGCGTTCTTCAGATGCGCGATCGCCCCGCGCATGGTGGTGGTGTTGTTGACGGCGGCGACCTTGACGCCGGGCTGATCGAGCGTCTGGAAATTCGTCGCCGGCGACCCCGTCTTCACGATGTAGGTCGCGTCCGTCACCTCATAGATCGGCCCGAACGACATCCTGCCTTCCCGCTCCGGGTCCTTCGGCAGGAAGGTGACGTCCCACGTGCCCTTCGATACGGCATCGACGATCTGGCCGGAATTCTGGTGCGCGACATATTCCACCGGCACGCCGAGCTGCGCCGCCATCTCCTTGCCGAGTGCGACCGGCACCCCGGCATAGCCTCCCGCTTCGGTCCGCGTGGACCAGAACGCGCCGCCGGCCGGGCTGATCGCGATCGCCACCCGCAGCTTGCCGGTCGGCGCGATTTCGTCCCTGAGGGCATCGGCGCGCGCCGGCATCGCCATCGTGACAGAGATGCCCAGAACGAGGCCGGCGATGCGCGGCAAGGATGGATTGGACATCGTGTATTCCTCCCAACGGCTCGTTATTGTCGCCGAGCCTTTGCCGGCCATTGTGACCGATTGGTGGAGGCGTTGAAAACCGGAATCTGGCTCGCTCTTAACC
>JAYSPJ010000686.1:0-6965 GCA_043722155.1 Bradyrhizobium sp. | reverse complement strand
CATATGCAAAGGTGAGGTCGCGATCACAGTGTGGACGCGGCCGCGCCTGGCGAACTTCACGGCCTCCGCGCAGCGGTCGATATCCTTCGGGTTGGCGCGGGACAAGCCGGCGATGACGGAGTTCTTGGAGCGCCGGGCGATCTCGCTGACCGCCTGGAAGTCGCCCTCGGAGGTGATCGGGAAACCGGCCTCGATCACATCGACGCCCATATCGTCGAGCATCTCGGCGATTTCCAGCTTCTCCTCGAAGCTCATGGTGGCGCCGGGGCACTGTTCGCCGTCGCGCAGCGTGGTGTCGAATATAATGACGCGGTCCTTGTCGGACTTTTTGACGGTGGTCATCGGGAAATTCCTTTAGCTGGTGCGCTGCTGTTGGAGCGCTGAAGGGGCCTGGTGATCTCGCGCAACCCCTGAGTGCCCAGGCGCAAACCGCCCAGACGGCCCTCAGGGGCCGATAAGAAGCAGAAGCCCGCCAAGAAGCAGGGTGGGCAGTGACGCGGCCGGAATCGCATGGGTACGGGCGGCCTCAGCCGCTCCACCCAGAACTCCATACATTTGGCCGCGAATCAGCATTGCCAGACCCTTGAGGAGCGCAATTCTCGACCCAAACCGTTGACGGTTCGTTGCCGGGAAGCGCTTCGGAGACGTTTCTAGACGAGAAAGGGACACGATCGCAACGCCAAAAGATGGTCAGATGAGCTGACCTAATTGACCCACCGCCGGACAGGGTGCAGGGACCCACCGCTGCCCCTGACCCGTGCAGAAACACGTTCGCGCTCGCGGCGCGATGCGCCCGAGGGTTTGCTCTGAATTTCCTCACCCTCCAATCAGAGGGAGCAGGGAATGCCGGATGCGCGCTGCACCCGCGGTCTCGTGTGCAAATGGCACGAGTAAAAAACGCACACGAGCATACAGGGCAGCGGAGGCGATCCGACATTCCCTGCGCAATGGCTTTACGGCTTATAGCGCGCTCTCCCCGGAGTATCGGGCTTTCTTGCCTCCGTCGCCTGCGAATAGCTGGCTCATCCGCGCCCGGTCGGGCCGACTTGCCTTCCGCAGACTTGACGCCAACCACTGAGGCGTCAGGACCACACGGCTTCACCGTACGCTGACAACATCGTACGTCGGCATGCCGCTCGATCGCTCACGGAGTTGATCCCGCCCCGCAACCACGCACACACCCGACGCTGCCGCGTCCACCGCATCCCATCCCAACGTTCGGTGACGATGGCCAACGCCCCTCTTCGGAACAGGACATCGAACATATAGGCCGATTTGCGATTTCTGAAAATCAGAATATTTTTGCCAAGGGGGCTGGACAGACGCATGACAGACCCGTGGGTGATTTGCCCGTCGGGTAGTCACACATGCGACCAGCCGCGCATTGTCGCCTTGCATCCGGGGCTCGCTGCACTCGAAATGCGATCATCATGAGAAAAAGCTGCAGTCGCCAGGAGAAAACGTTTAGGCGGGCGTGTTGCTCAAGGTAGACGCCTTGAACATGCACGAGGCGTCGACTCTCTTTCGGCGAAAATGGTCCGTCATTGAGCTGATGGCCCGCGACGGCATCAAGAGCGCGGCGCCGGCGACGGGGTCATAACGATCGTCATGCCTTGATGGCACCTCGCGCCGGATCACTGCGTTGCGGAGGTCGCAGGTCTATAGCGCGTGCCGATGCGTGCACGTCCCAACGACAGGCAGGCAACGCTGCTGTTGCCTTTGTAGCCTTCCAGTTCCATACACCTTCACATGACCGAGCCGTTATTGGGGCGGAGCATCAACCGCCTGGAAGACGAGAGATTCGTACGGGGACGCGGGCGCTACATCGCCGATCTCGCGGCACCAGACGCTCTTCATGGCGTCGTCGTTCGCTCGACGCATTCGCACGCGCGCATTGTCGCGATCCGCGTCGATGCGGCGCGTCAAATACCCGGCGTTGCGGCCGTGCTCACCGGACTTGAATTGGCTGCCGACAATATTGGCCCCCTGCCTTGTGCCGTAACCAGCATCCCGGGCGCCACGCCTCTCGTGGTCCCGCCCTGTCACGCGCTTGCGCGCGCCGTCGTTCGCTATGTCGGCGAGCCCGTCGCCTTCGTGGTCGCGGAAAGCGCCGAAAGCGCACGCGATGCGGCCGAGGCCATCGTCGTCGATTACGAGCCGCTGCAGCCGGTCATCTCGATGGCGGATGCCATTCTGCCGGGCGCCCCGTCGATCTGGCCGGAAGCCCGGAACAACATCGCGTTCCAATTCAACCGCGGCGAGATCGGGCCGGTAGAAGCAGCGATCCGCGGCGCCGCCCATCTCGTGGAATGCGAGCTGGTAAACAACCGCGTGATAGCCGCACCGCTGGAAACGCGTGGTGCGCTCGGCGCGTTCGACGCTTCGAGCGGCCGGCTGCACCTGACCGCCTCGGCCGCCGGCGCGCACCTCATACGCGACCTGCTTGCGGATGGCGTTTTCCGCATTCCCCGTGAAAAACTACGCGTCAGCATTCCCGACGTCGGCGGCGGCTTCGGGATGAAGAACGTTCTCTATCCGGAATGGGTACTGGTGCTGTGGGCGGCACGCCGCCTGGGCCGGCAGGTCAGGTGGATCGGGGACCGCAGCGAAGATTTCGTTGCCTCCACGCATGGCCGCGACAGTGTCGCCCGGGCTCGCCTGGCGCTCGATCGAGATGGCCGCTTCCTGGCGCTCGACACCAAAGTCCTCGCCAATCTGGGCGCCTGCGTCTCAACGGTGGCGCCGGTGGTGCCGACCATGGCGATGGCGAGCGCGATGGGCGGCGTCTACGACATCCCGCTCATCGCCTTTCAGGCGAGGGGCGTGTTCACCAACACCACGCCGGTCGACGCCTATCGCGGCGCCGGCAAGCCCGAGGCTAATTATCTGATCGAGCGCTGCATCGACATCGCCGCCGCCGAACTCGGGATGGATGCGCTGGAGCTGCGGCGCAAGAACATCTTTCGCCGCTTTCCGCATCGCAGTGCGATGGGGCTTTCGGTCGAGCAAGGCAGTTTTGCTCACGCGATCGATCACGCGGTCGCGGCAGCGTCGGGATTCGATGTGCGCCGGCAAAGCTCACGCGAGCGGGGCAAGCTGCGTGGCCTCGGGTATGCCTGCTTTCTCGAAACCGCGCGCGGCCAGCCCAACGAAGTGGCGGAGGCGGGTTTTGGCGAGGACGGTCTGATCGACCTCAAGGTCGGCACCCATTCCAACGGCCAGGGCCATGAGACCACGTACGCCCAGATCGCGGCCGACACGCTTGGCCTTCCGCTCGAGCGCTTCCAGTTTCGGCAGGGCGATACGGATGATCTCGACAGCGGCGGCGGGCATGGCGGGGCACGCTCCATGCACCAGGGCGGCACCGCGCTGCTGCTCGCGGCCGAAGGCATGATCGAGAATGCTCGGCAGCTTGCGGCACGGCTGCTGCAGGCCAGTGTGAATGCGATCCAATACGAAGCAGGCATGTTGCGCGTGGCCGCCACCGGGCAGGAAATTAGCCTCAACGAGGTGGCGCGAGCCTCATACCAGGTGCCCGGCGACGATTTCGCGCCCGGCCTGGCGCACAAGGCAACCCACCTCTGCGACCGCTACACCTTCCCCAACGGATGCCATGTTGCTGAAGTCGAGATCGATCCTGCCACCGGTGAGGTGACGCTCGACCGCTACGTCATCTTCGATGACTACGGCCGCCTGCTTGATCCCCGCCTGACACTGGGGCAGGTACATGGCGGGGTGGCGCAAGGAATCGGCCAGGCGCTGTTCGAACAAATGCTGTTCGATCCGGAGACAGGCCAGATCCTCTCGGGCTCGCTGATGGATTACGCGCTGCCGCGTGCGGACGATCTTCCTTCGTTCGAGGGCAGCCTGACAGCCGACTTTCCAAGCTGCGCCAATCGACTGGGCGTCAAGGGAAGCGGTCAGGCCGGCGCAATCGCCGCGCCCGCCACCATCATGAACGCCCTGATGAACGCGCTGACGCCGCTGGGCGTGCGGCATCTGGACATGCCCGCAACTCCCTGCCGCATCTGGCAGGCGATCCAGGCGGCTCGATTGCGATCACTTGGCCGGGAGACAGCCTCGCCAGCGCAGTGACGGCTGGCTACCCTTCCGCCCCTCCCCTTCGCTCACCCCTTGCCCTCCTCCAGCAGCGCCTTGCGCACCTGTTTGAACTCCTGCAGCGACGCCTTGTCGGCGCGCGGGAATTTCAGGTCGAGCTTTTCCAGCGCGGCAATGATGGCAGAGAGGATCACCACCCGCGCGAACCATTTGTGGTCCGCCGGCACCACGTGCCACGGCGCCAGCGGCGTCGAGGTGTGCCGGACGATGTCCTGATACACCGCCATGTATCTCGGCCACAGCGCACGCTCGGTGATGTCGCCCATCGAGAACTTCCAGTTCTTCGCGGGCTGGTCCAGCCGCTCGAGAAAACGCTCGCGCTGCTCCTCCTTCGAAAGGTTGAGGAAGAATTTCAGGACCACCGTGCCGTTGCGCGCGAGGTAGCGCTCGAACGCGGAAATGTCCTCGAACCGCTCATGCCAGATGTTCTTGGTGATCAGTTTCGGGGGAAGCTTCTGCTTGTCCAGCAGTTCCGGATGCACCCGCGTCACCAGGCATTCCTCATAGTAGGAACGATTGAAGATGCCGATGCGGCCGCGCTCCGGCAGCGCAATCGTGCTGCGCCACATGAAATCATGATCGAGCTCGTGCGAGGTCGGCTGCTTGAACGAATGTACGTCGCAACCCTGCGGATTGATGCCCTCGAAGATGCTCTTGATCGCACTGTCCTTGCCCGAGGCGTCCATGCCCTGAAAGATCAGCAGCAGCGACCAGCGGTCCTGGGCGTAGAGCTTTTCCTGAAAGTCGTTCAGCCGCTTGCGGTTGGCTTCGAGAATCTTCTCGGCCTTGTCCTTGTCGAGACCGCCCTTCTCGTTGGTCTTGTGCGACTTCAGATGGAATTTTCCGGACCCATCGAAACGGAACGGCGCCACGAACGGTTTCAGCTGGTCGCTGAGAGATTGCGAAGAGTTATTGCTCATGGCGCGAAGAGCTCCGGTTATCACGTGCGGAGAACAGGGTACATGGCCGGCGGCTGGCGCGCCAGACTGCGTCAACCGCAACGGCCGAGATGCGCCTCGATGAAGGCGGTGACAAAGCGCGGCATCGCCGCGGTGAGATCGCCGACATCGCGCACCAGATGGATCGCGGAAAGCTCGGGCTGCTGCTGCCGGGCGAGATTGGCCTCGATCCGCTCGCGCAGCGCCTCGCCCGATGCATCGACGTTCAGGATCCGGATCATCGCAACCGAGGCCCCGAAGACCACGCAATCCCAGTGCGCATCGGCGCGGTAGTCGGCTGCGGTCAGCCCGGTTTCCTCGGCGACTTCGCGCACCACGCTGCCGGATATGTCGACCGCGCCGCCGCTGATATCGTCGAGATCAGGCGTTCCCGACGGAAAATAGATGCGTCCGGCATTGGCGGTATGCTGACCCATTTCGCCGAGCACGAAAGCGCCATCGGCGCAGCGCAGCGCGCCCATCCCGAAACCGTTGAAGACATCCCGGTCGGGAAATCCCCAGTCGCGCCAGGCCAGGAAGGAAGCGAAATCGGTCTCGAAATAGCTGGCGCGAAAGCCGGCCGCGGTGAAGACGGGATCGCGCGCCAAGAGGATGCAGCCGTTCCAGAGCTGCGGCTTCTCGCGCTGCCGGCCGGCGAAATGCGCCGATATCTCGTCGCGCCGCGTTTGCGCGAACGGCCAGGACCAGGGCAGCACATTCAAGTCAAGCGTGGCGACGCGGTGAATGGCGATTGGCATCACCGGCTGACCGCGCCGGCCTTTACATCTGGCCGGCCGCCGCCTTTTTCACGAAGCGGTCGTCGAACGTCTTGTTCAGATCGATCCTGGCGTCCTTCATTTCGGGATCGAACTGCAACAGCAGGTTCAGGCCGTTCTGCATTCCCTGCGCGGAAATGATCCCGGTCCTGGAATACATCGGCAGCGAAGCCTTGACCGCCGCCAGATAGAGCGCCTTGTCTCCGAGGTAGTACTCTTCCGGCACCGCCTTGACGATGTCTTCGGGCGTGGCTTTTTCCAGCCATTTGACGGTTTTGTAGAATGCATTGACGAGACGCTGCACGGTTACCGGATTCTTGGCGATGAAGTCGGTCTTGAAATAGGCCACCGCCGCCGGGTTGTTGCCGCCGAACAGCTTGATGTTGTCGGCCTCGGTGCGCGAGTCCGCCAGCACGACGATGTCGCCGCCCTGTTCGAGCTTGGTCATGACCGGATCGATGTTGCAGATGGCGTCGATGTCGCCGTTCTGGATGGCCGCGACAGCGGAAAGCCCGGTGCCGACGCCGATGATCGACACCTCATTGGGCTTGACGCCATCGCGCGCGATCAGCGCATTGACGAAGAAATTGGTCGACGAGCCCGGTGCCGTGACCCCGATCTTCAGGCCCTTGAGATCACCGAACGTTTTGACCTGCGCGGCCTTGCTCTTTTTCACCGCGAGCACCATGCCCGGGAAACGGCCAAGCTCGATCACCGCGGCGATGTTCTGGCCCTTCGACTGCATCCGGATGGTGTGTTCATAGGCGCCGGTCACCACATCGGCAGAGCCGCCGATCAGCGACTGCAGCGATTTCGAGCCGCCGCCGAAATCGGTGATGGTGACATTGAGCCCCTGCTCCTTGAAATAACCGAGCCGCTCGGCCAGCGTCAGCGGCAGGTAATACAGCGAGCTCTTGCCGCCGACCCCGAGCACGATATCAGGCTTTTCGACCTTGTCCTGGGCCTGGGCGGATGCCCCGCACAAGAGCAGCGCGGTCGCGATGATGCCGGCGGCGAGCCTGGTGATTTTCATGGGCGTTTGTCCCGCGTTTCTGAAATGCATTAACGGCATACTAGCCGGCTTGGCGATACCCGGCTAGATGCCGAAAGCTTGGCATTTGCGGTACATTTC
>JAYSPJ010000685.1:0-5489 GCA_043722155.1 Bradyrhizobium sp. | reverse complement strand
GAGTCACTTGCTGCCCATGCTTCGAGACGCTCGCGTCGCTCGCTCCTCAGCATGAGGTTGTTGTGTTTCAGCAGGTTAAACCTCATCCTGAGGAGGCCGCGAAGTGGCCGTCTCGAAGGATGGGCAGCAACATCGACTTATGATTCCAGATACCAGGCTATCTCATGGACAAACCCCTTATTCTGCTGGCCGCGGGCGGCACCGGCGGCCATCTGTTTCCCGCCGAGGCGCTCGGCGTCGAACTGATCCGCCGCGGTTTTCGCGTGCGCCTCGCCACCGACTCCCGCGCGCTGCGCTACAGCGGCCTGTTCTCCAGGGACACCATCGACGTGGTGCCGAGCGAGACCGTGCGCGGCCGCACGCCGTGGTCGCTGGCCCGAACCGGTATCCTGCTGGCCGCCGGCACCGCGGTGTCGCTCAATCTGATGCGGCGACTGAAGCCCGCAGCCGTGGTCGGCTTCGGCGGCTATCCGACATTGCCGCCGCTGCTGGCCGCAAGACTATTCGGCGTGCCCGGCATCATTCACGAGGCCAATGCGGTGCTCGGCCGTGCCAACCGTTTTCTGTCGAGCCGCGTCAGCGCGATCGCGACCTCGCTGCCCGGCGTGCTCGATCGCGATTCTGATCTGGCCGGCAAGACCACCACGGTCGGCACGCCGATGCGCCCGGCGATCCTGACTGCGGCCGCGGTGAAATTTGCTTCGCCTGATGCGACCGGCCCGCTTCGCGTGCTCGTGGTCGGCGGCAGCCAGGGCGCGCGGGTGATGGCCGATGTCGTGCCACCCGCCATCGAGCGGCTGGAGCCGGCGCTGTGGAGCCGGCTGATCCTCACCCAGCAGGTGCGCGAAGAAGACATGGCGCGGGTGCGCGCGGTCTATGACCGGCTCAGGATCCGGGCCGAACTGGCGCCGTTCTTCACCGATTTGCCGGCGCGGCTGGCGTCGAACCATCTGGTGGTTTCGCGCTCGGGTGCCGGCACCGTGGCCGAACTCGCGGCCATCGGCCGCCCGTCGATCCTGGTGCCGCTGCCCGGCTCGATCGATCAGGATCAGTTCGCCAATGCTGGGGTGCTGGCGCAGGCGAACGGCGCGATCCGAATCGTGCAGGCGGATTTCACGCCCGATCGGCTGGCCGCGGAAATCTCGACCCTCGCCGCCGAGCCGGAGCGGCTGACCGCGATGGCCGCCAGCGCCCGCACCGTGGGCCGGCTGGACGCCGCCGAACGGCTGGCCGACCTGGTGGTGAAGACAGCCGGAATCTGACGTCAGTCGTTCCGGGGCATCGCGATAGCGATGAACCCGGAACCTCGAGATTCCGGGTTCGTCCTGCGGACGCCCCGGAATGACGGAAAAGCTCTTGTCATGCCCCGCGAAAGCGGGGCATCCAGTAGGCACAATGTCAGGAAAAACCTCATGAGACTGCCGCGCGAGATAGGACCCATCCACTTCGTCGGGATCGGCGGCATCGGCATGAGCGGCATCGCCGAGGTCTTGAGCAATCTCGGCTATACCGTGCAGGGCTCCGATGCTTCCGAGGGCGCCAACGTCAATCGCCTGCGCGACAAGGGCATCAGGATCTCGGTCGGCCACAAGGCCGAGAACGTCGCCGGCGCCGATGTGCTGGTGGTGTCGACCGCGATCAAGCGCGACAATCCCGAACTGATGGCGGCGCGGGCGCAGCGCATCCCGGTGGTGCGCCGCGCCGAAATGCTGGCCGAACTGATGCGGCTGAAAAGCTGCGTCGCGATCGCGGGCACCCATGGCAAGACCACGACCACCTCGATGGTCGCGGCCCTGCTCGATGCCGGCGACCTCGATCCGACCGTGATCAACGGCGGCATCATCAATGCCTACGGCACCAACGCCCGGCTGGGGGCCGGCGAGTGGATGGTGGTGGAGGCCGACGAGAGCGACGGCACGTTTTTGAAGTTGCCGGCCGACGTCGCCATCGTCACCAATGTCGACCCGGAACATCTCGACCACTTCGGGACCTTCGAGGCGGTGCAGGAGGCGTTCCGCAATTTCGTGGAGAATGTGCCGTTCTACGGTTTTGCGGTGATGTGCATCGACCACCCGGTGGTGCAGAGCATCGTCGGCAAGATCGAGGATCGCCGCATCATCACCTATGGCGAAAATCCGCAGGCCGATGCGCGGCTGCTCGATCTCGTCGCGTCCGGCGGCGGCTCGAAATTCAAGGTCGTATTTCGCGACCGCAAGGCCGGCACTTCGCATGAGATCGCCGACCTCATGCTGCCGATGCCAGGCCGGCACAACGCGCTGAACGCCACGTCGGCGATTGCGGTGGCGCACGAACTCGGATTGTCCGACGACACCATCCGCAAGGCGCTCGCCGGCTTCGGCGGCGTGCGGCGGCGCTTCACCAGGACCGGCGAATGGAACGGCGTCACCATCATCGACGATTACGGCCATCATCCGGTCGAAATCGCGGCGGTGCTGAAGGCCGCGCGGGAATCCACCGGCGGCAAGATCATCGCCGTGGTGCAGCCGCATCGCTTCACGCGGCTGCAGTCGCTGTTCGAGGAATTCTGCACCTGCTTCAACGATGCCGACACCGTCGTCGTCGCCGAGGTCTATCCGGCCGGCGAGGCGCCGATAGCCGGCATCGACCGCGACCATTTTGTCCTGGGCCTGCGCGCCCATGGCCATCGCGAAGTCATTCCGTTGCCAAATTCCGCCGATCTCGCCGGCGTCGTCGCCGGGGTCGCGAAGCAGGGCGACTATGTCGTCTGTCTCGGCGCCGGCAACATCACGCAATGGGCTTATGCGCTGCCGGGCGAATTGAAGGCGCTGGGTTGAGGTGACGACGTTTCCCGACATCACGCCCGAACTGAAAGCCGCCATGCCCGAGCTGCGCGGGCGGCTGTTGGCCAACCAGTCGCTTGCCGAGCTGACATGGTTTCGGGTCGGCGGTCCGGCGCAGGTGCTGTTCACCCCGATGGACGAGGACGATCTCGCCTACTTCCTCGCGCATCTGCCGCGCGAGCTGCCGGTCCATGTGGTCGGCGTCGGCTCCAACCTGATCGTGCGCGATGGCGGCATACCGGGCGTCGTGATCAGGCTCAGCCCGCGAGGCTTCGGCGAGACCGGCGCCGAGGGCGATATCGTCAGCGCCGGGGCTGCTGCGCTCGACAAGCGCGTGGCCGAGACGGCGGCGGCGGCCAATATCGGCGGGCTGGAATTCTTCTTCGGCATTCCCGGCACCATCGGCGGGGCGCTGCGCATGAACGGCGGCGCCAATGGCAGCGAGACCAGGGACGTGCTGGTCGATGCGTCAGGCATCGGCCGCGACGGCCAAAAGCACACCTTCACCAATGCGGATATGAAGTTCGTCTACCGGGGCAGCGGCGTCGATCCTTCCATCATCTTCACCTCGGCGCGTTTTCGCGGGACCATCACAGCGTCAGATGCGATCCGCACCCGGATGAACGAAGTACAAAGCCATCGCGAGACCGCGCAACCGATCCGCGAAAAGACCGGCGGATCGACCTTCCAGAATCCGCCTGGCCACAGCGCCTGGAAGCTGATCGATGCGGCGGGCTGCCGGGGCCTGCGCGTCGGCGGCGCCCAGGTGTCGGAAATGCACTGCAATTTCCTGATCAACACCGGTGCGGCGACCGGCCATGATCTCGAAACCCTCGGCGAAACCGTGCGCGCGCGGGTGAAGGAAAGTTCCGGAATTGAGCTACACTGGGAAATCAAGCGGATCGGGATTCCCGCCTGACCGTCATTCCGGGTCTGATCCTTCGGACCATCCCGGAATGACCAACGAGGCACATCAGCGGAACGACATGATGCGGATTACCATTCTTTTCGGCGGCACCAACAAGGAGCGCCTGGTGTCGGTCGCCTCCGCCCAGGCGCTGCACCAGGCGCTGCCGGAAGCCGACCTGTGGTTCTGGGATGTCGACGACACCGTGCATGACGTCCGCTCCGAGGCGCTTCTCACCCATGCGCGACCGTTCGAGGATGATTTCAAGCCTGGAAACCGCGGCGTCGGACTCGCGCAGGCACTCGATGCCGCCAGGGCCGAGGGCCGCGTGCTGGTGCTCGGCCTGCACGGCGGCAGGGCGGAGAATGGCGAGCTGCAGGCGATGTGCGAAATGCGCGACATTCCATTCACCGGCTCGGGCTCGGCGTCGTCGCATCTGGCCTTCGACAAGGTGGCGGCCAAGCGCTTCGCGGCAATCGCCGGGGTGAAAGCGCCGGCCGGCGTGGCGCTGGAAGATATCGACGCGGCGTTTGCCGAGTACGGCAAGCTGATCGCCAAGCCGGCGCGCGACGGTTCGAGCTACGGGCTGATTTTCGTCAACGCGAAGCAGGACCTCGCCGCCGTCCGCAACGCCGCCGGCACCGAAGACTATCTGATCGAGCCGTTCGTCCCGGGCGTGGAAGCTACCTGCGGCGTACTGGAGCAACTGGACGGCTCGGTCGTGGCGCTGCCGCCGATCGAAATCGTTCCGGCCGAAGGTGGTTTCGACTACACCGCCAAGTATCTGCTCAAATCGACGCAGGAGATTTGCCCCGGGCGCTTTACGGCTGAAATCACGGCGCAAATCATGGACGAGGCGCTCAAGGCGCACAAAGCGCTGTCGTGCAGCGGCTATTCCCGTTCGGACTTCATCGTGTCGGCGGGGGGGCCGATCTTCCTCGAAACCAACACCCTGCCGGGCCTGACCAAGGCCTCGCTCTATCCGAAGGCGCTCAAGGTTCAGGGCATCGAATTCGCCGATTTCCTGCACGATCAGATCGCATTGGCAGCAAGACGCACGCATAGGTAGCTGTCCTGAGCGGTTCCCAGGGAAGCGAGGCGATCCCCGGGGCGGTCCGATTTGTTCCATTGATAAAAATGTTACGATTTGCGGGCAAAGTACTCAGAAGGCGGCTGAAATCACACCCTGCCTGCACCCGGTTTACCCTTTGTTTACCAGGAAGTCCGAAGGTTAACGCTGGCGGCGCATGTGGCGCTGGGCTGCCGGGGCGTGAGCTGTTGCGGATTTCCGCTTCAACGACGCATCGAGGGTACAGGTGGCCTCTTCTGCCTCGAGGCCAGCACCCGACCCGGCATGACCAGGACGTCCTATGTGCCAGAACTCGCAAGCTTTTGCGGGCAACATTTGACGAGCTCGTGCAATGGATGGTGCAGGACGCCTCGCTCGATCGCTGAGATCGCTGAGGCCCCAGGCTGACCTGAAAGCGGCTGCCATTGGCGCGGCCGTGTTGTTGCGCGAGCGGCTCGGCCTGCCGCGCGCGGCCGTCAAGCCGCGCCTGGAACGCCAACCGCCGAACCGCCTGATCGCAACCCTCGAGCGTTATTTGCCGAACCGCGTCGGCGTCATCGCTACCGTGTTGCTGCTGCTCGGCAGCGCCGGCTTCGGTGTCGTCAAGGGCGGGCACCTCGCGGAACTGACCTCGGCGCTGAGCGATACCCGCAATGCGATCGCCAATTCCGCCGGATTCCGGATCACCGCG
>JAYSPJ010000684.1:0-2913 GCA_043722155.1 Bradyrhizobium sp. | reverse complement strand
GAGTTGAGATCGCGCCGTGATCTCACCCTCCCCCTCCAGGGGAGGGTGAAGGTGCGTGGTTGCCAAGGTGACGACGTCTGGTCCACCATCGTTTCTATGACTTCACCCCAACGTTTGCCGGCTTCGCTCACGCCGCTCGACGTCGCGCTCGCGGCGTTGCTCGATGGCCTCGCGCCAGTCGCACCCATCGAGCTTCCGGTCGCCGAGGCCCTCGGCTGCATCGCCGCCGAGATGCCGCCGCTCAAGGCGCATCCGCCGCATGATGTCGCCGCCGTCGACGGCTGGGCGTTGCGCGCCAACAATCTCGTCGGCGCTTCGTCCTATTCGCCGTTGCCGCTGGCGACATCGCCGGCCTGGGTCGAAGCCGGCGACCCGATGCCGGAGGGGTGCGACTGCGTGCTCGATTCCGATTCCGTCGATCAAACCGGCCCGCTGGTTCAGGTGCTGGCGGAGGCGATACCGGGGCAGGGCGTGCGCCGGGCGGGAGGCGATATCGCCGGCGGAACCGCTGTCGTCGAGGCCGGACGGCGCGTGCTGCCGCGCGATCTGATGATTGCGCGCGCGGCGGGATTGCAGAGGTTGAGCGTGCGCCGGCCGCGCGTCTGCGTCGTCAATGTTCCCACGGAAGGCGAGGCGGTGACGGCGCAGCTGATCGCCGAAAGCGCGCGCAAGGCCGGAGCCGATGTCACCTGCGTCGAGGCCGCGGCGCGCGACGCGGGTTCCATTGCCGGAGCGATCGATGCCGGCGGCTGCGACCTGCTGCTTACGGTCGGCGGCAGCGGTGTCGGGCGCACCGATGCGACGGTGACGGCGCTGGCGCAGCGCGGCGAACTGATCGCGCATGGCATCGCGCTGCAGCCCGGCCGCACCACCGCCATCGGCAGAACCGGCAAGAAGCCGGTCCTTGCGCTGCAGGGCGCGCCGGATCAGGCGTTCGCGGCGTGGTGGACGCTGGCGATTCCCGTGCTGGATCGGCTGTCGGATCGGCGGCCGCGCAAGACGCTCAGCCTGCCGCTGCAACGCAAGATCGCCTCCGGCGTCGGCATCGCCGAGATCGTGCTGTTGCAGCGAAAGCAGGGCGCCTGGGTCCCGCTGGCGGCGGGCGATCTGTCGCTTGATGCGATCGCCTGCGCCGAAGCGTGGCTCGCGGTGCCCGGCGGCGCCGAAGGTTTTGCTGCGGGCGCGCCGGTCGATGGCTATATGCTGCGGGAATGATAAGAATTCCGGCATGACCAATCCGCCTTTGCCCAGAAGCCGAGAGGACGTGGAGCAGGACCAGTTCCTGACCATCCTGTCGCGCGAAGAGGCGCTCAAGCGCTTCGAAGCCGCGTTGTTCCCGCGCACGCTTCCGAGCGAGTTGCGGCCGCTGGCCGGTGCTCTCGGCTGCGCGCTGGCGCAGGATGTCGTGGCGCCGATCGACGTGCCGCCGTTCGACCGCTCCAATGTCGACGGTTTTGCAGTGCGCTCCGCTGATCTTTCTTCCGCCGGTGAAGCGACGCCGACGCGCCTGATGCTCAATGATGAAGTGATCGCCTGCGGCATCGCGCCGGCGCGGCCGGTGCTGTCGGGCACGGCTACCTCGATTGCGACCGGCGGCCCGGTACCGCGCGGCGCCGATGCCATCGTCATGGTCGAGCACACCCAGCCCGCGAGCCCGCGCGCGATCGAGATCCGGCGCGCCGCCTCGCCCGGCCAGTTCGTGTCCTATGCCGGCTCCGACATCGCACGCGGCGAGAATCTGTTGCGCGCCGGCACCGTGATCGGCTCGCGCGAGATCGGCATGCTTGCCGCTTGCGGCATTGCGCAAGTGTCCGTCTTGTGCCGGCCGCGCGTCGCGGTGATGTCCACCGGCGACGAACTGGTGCAGCCCGGCCAAGAGCTGCGGCCGGCCGCGATCTACGACACCAACGGCGCCATCGTCACCGCGGCGGTGAGCGAGAATGGCGGCGAGGCGGTGTTTCTCGGCGCCATTGCCGATGACGAAGCAAAGCTCGAAGCTGCGATGCGCGCGGCGCTCGAATCCAGCGACATGCTGGTGCTGTCAGGCGGCACCTCGAAAGGCGCCGGCGACCTGTCGCATCGCATCATCGCGCGGCTCGGAAAGCCCGGCATCATCGCCCATGGCGTCGCCTTGAAGCCCGGAAAACCGCTGTGCCTTGCGGTCTGCGACGGCAAGCCGGTGGTGATCCTGCCGGGATTTCCGACCTCGGCGATGTTCACCTTCCACGACATGATCGTGCCGGTGCTGCGCCACATGGCGGGCCTGCCGCCGCGCTCCGATGCCCAGGTCACCGCCAAAGTCCCGGTGCGGATCGCCAGCGAAATCGGCCGCACCGAATTCGTCATGGTGTCGCTGGTCGAGGGCGACGGCGGCCTGATCGCCTATCCCTCCGGCAAGGGAAGCGGCGCCATCACCTCGTTCGCGCAGGCCGACGGATTTTTGAAGATCGATGCGCTGGCCGATCAGATGCCCGCCGGGACCGACGCCGAGGTGAAGCTGTTCACGCCGCATGTGCGGGTGCCTGACCTCGTCATCGTCGGCAGTCACTGCATCGGGCTTGATCTCGTGACCGCGCCGCTGGCGCGCGCGGGCCTCGTCGTGCGTTCGATCGCGGTCGGCAGCCTCGGCGGACTGGCGGCGGCGTGTCGCGGCGAATGCGATTTCGCGCCGATCCATCTGTTCGACGAAAAAACCGAGAGCTACAACACGCCGTTCCTGAGGGCCGGTCTCGAACTGGTGCCGGGCTGGCGGCGGATGCAGGGCATCGTGTTCCGATCAGGCGATGCGCGCTTCGAAGGCCGGAGCGCGCAGGACGCGGTGCGCGCCGCGCTCGCCGACCCCGCCTGCATCATGGTCAACCGCAACCAGGGCGCCGGCACCCGCATCCTGATCGACCGGCTGCTCGGCGAGGC
>JAYSPJ010000683.1:0-3298 GCA_043722155.1 Bradyrhizobium sp. | reverse complement strand
CGGCCTGAAGGATCACGCCGAGCGCGTCGGCCAGGGCAAGCGCGCCGCCAGCATCGTCTCGGAAGACGTCATGGTGGGCGCTGCCGTAATGCTCAGCGTGTTCGTGCGCGAGCCGGAATTCCAGGGCCAGACCAAGGACCGCCTCGCCACCGCCGAGGCCCAGCGCATCGTCGAACAGGCCATCAAGGACCCGTTCGACCACTGGCTGTCAGGCAATCCCCTGCAGGCCAACAAGCTGCTGGACTTCGTCATCGAGCGCGCCGACGAGCGGCTGCGTCGCCGCGCCGAGAAGGAAATTTCCCGAAAAACCGCGGTGAAGAAACTACGCTTGCCGGGAAAACTCGCCGACTGCACCAATACGGCGGCCGAAGGCTCCGAACTGTTCATCGTCGAGGGCGACTCGGCCGGCGGCAGCGCCAAGCAGGCGCGCGACCGCAAGACCCAGGCGATCCTGCCGTTGCGCGGAAAAATCCTCAACGTCGCGTCTGCGACCAAGGACAAGCTCACCGCCAACGCGCAACTCGCCGACCTGATGCAGGCGATCGGCTGTGGCATCGGTGCGCACTACCGCGAGGAGGATTTGCGCTATTCGCGCATCATCATCATGACCGACGCCGACGTCGACGGCGCGCATATCGCTTCGCTCCTGATCACGTTCTTCTACCGGCAGACGCCGCGACTGATCGACGAAGGCCATCTCTATATCGCGGTGCCGCCGCTCTATCGGCTGACCCACGGCGCGAAGACGATCTATGCCCGCGACGACGCCCACAAGGATCAGCTCCTGAAGAGTGAATTCAACGCCAATGCCAAGGTCGATGTCGGCCGCTTCAAGGGCCTCGGCGAGATGATGCCGGCGCAGTTGAAGGAAACCACGATGGATCCGGCCAGGCGCACCATGCTTCGCGTGGTCTTGTTGGCCGATGACCGCGACGGCACCGCCGATTCGGTCGAGCGCCTGATGGGCACCAGGGCCGAGGCCCGCTTCGCCTTCATTACCGACAAGGCCGAATTCGCCAGCGAGGATTTACTGGACGTCTGAGGGGGCGGCGGCCGTTCGGCAGCGCCAAAAGCGGCCGGATTCCCCGTCGGGGAGACGGATTCGCCGGTTTTGTGGGCTTTATTCCCCTTGTCGTTTTCCAGCGGGTGTGTTTCCCCGGCAACAGCATTTTCGACAGAATTGGTTATGGTTTTGGGGACGGTTTGAGATTCTACGAATTCAAAATTTAACGTTGGTCAGGGTTCGACCGCTAATTAACTGGGGAAATAACATGAAGAGACTGGTCGTCGCATTGACCGCGATCGCGGCTTTCACCGGATCGGCGCTCGCCGCCGATATGGCCCCGCGCACCTACTCCAAGGCTCCGGCGCCGGTGGCCGCGGTGTCGTGGACCGGCTGCTGGATCAGCGGCGGCGGCGGCTACGGAATCTCCCGCACCAATCGCAGTTCGCGGGACGCCGTCACCGGAGCTACCAACGTCCTCAACAACACCTCAGGTTCGGATGGATGGCTGGCGACAGCCGGCGTTGGTTGTGACTACCAATTCAACAGCCGCTGGGTTGTCGGCGCGTTCGCCGATGGCACCTGGTCCGATATCAACGGTGACCACGCCTGGCGCGTGTTCGGACCCGGAGAAACCTTTGTTGGTCGGGCGAAGCAGGATTGGTCGTGGGCAGCTGGCGCTCGCATCGGCTATCTCGTGAACCCGTCGTTCCTGACCTATTTCAACGCCGGCTACACCCAGGCACACTACGAAGCCTACAATCTGCAGACGATCGTTGCTCCCTTCGGCGCTTCCGGCCTTCAGGTTCCCGGCCGGACCTTCGATGGCTTCTTCATCGGCAGCGGCTTTGAATATAAACTCGACTTCCTTCCGGGCCTGTTCGTTAAGAGCGAAGGCCGCGCCGCTTGGTACGACCGCAAGGACTCGGCTCTCACTTGCGTAGGCGCTGGCACGGTGTGCGCCGGCGCGGGCGCTGTCGCCCCCGCCAACATCGACTCGCGCCGCCCGATCGTCTACACGGCGAAGACCGAGCTGGTCTACCGCTTCAACTGGGGTGGCCCGGTCGTTGCGAAGTACTGATCTCTCCCGGACCTGAACAACTCAAAAGCCCCGGCTTCGGCCGGGGCTTTTTTGTTATCCTGGCGGATGATGAATTCGACCTGATTGATCGTCCCTCCTCCCCCTTGCCCTCACTGCGCAACCACCGCATTCTGGCCGCCGCGCGACATCCCGCAGCCACCAGCGAGCAAGACCGATGCGTAAATGGCTCTCGATCGTTGGTTTCCTCGCGCTCGCGATCGGGCTGCTCTGGATAGGTCAGGGCACCGGCGTGATCGCCTGGCCGGCATCGAGCTTCATGATCAGCCAGATCCACTGGGCCTATTACGGCGCGGCGCTGGCCGCGCTCGGGCTGGTCCTGATCTGGCGGAGCAAGCGTTAGATTCGTAGGGTGGGCAAAGGCGCCGCTCGCGCCGTGCCCACCAATGCGCTGAATATTGAAGATGGTGGGCACGCTTCGCTTTGCCCACCCTACCGACTCAATCGCAGGGGCGACACATGGCAATCAAACTGTTCGATCTCTCCGGCAAGGTGGCCATCGTCACCGGCGGCAATGGCGGCATCGGGCTCGGCATGGCGCGCGGGTTGGCCGAAGCCGGCGCCGATATCGCCGTGGTCGGGCGCAATGAAGCCAAGTCAGCCGCCGCCGCCGCCGACCTCAAGTCGTGCGGCGTCAAGGCCATCTCGGTCACAGCCGACGTCACCGACAAAGCGGCGGTCGCAGCCATGGTCGAACGCGTCGCCAGAGAACTCGGCCGCATCGACATTCTCGTCAACAATGCCGGCATCAATATCCGCAAACCCCCGCACGCGCTCGAACTCGAGGAATGGGACAGCGTCATCAAGACCAACCTCACCAGCGCGTTCCTGTGTTCGAAGGCGGTTCATCCTGCCATGAAGGAAGCGGGCGGCGGCAAGATCATCAATATCGGCTCGATGATGTCGATCTTCGGCGCCAGCTTCGCGCCGGCCTACGCCGCCAGCAAAGGCGGCATCGTGCAGTTCACCCGCTCCTGCGCGGTGGCCTGGGCCGCCGACAACATCCAGGCCAACGCCATCCTGCCCGGCTGGATCGACACCGACCTGACCAAGCGCGCGCGCGAACAGATCGACGGCCTGCATGACAAGGTGCTGGCGCGCACGCGCTTGGTCAGGTCGGTGTCGATCCAGCCGGGCAGGATGGCGTTGGCCTGGATGTTGTCGGCGGCCCAGGCCACCGCGCAGGAGCGGGTGAA
>JAYSPJ010000682.1:0-11881 GCA_043722155.1 Bradyrhizobium sp. | reverse complement strand
TCGTTGCAATCGCCAAACGATATGAGGCGCCGCCATGTCTTTTTGCGCCTGAGCCTACTCAAATTTAAATAAGATATCACGCGGACAAAACCTCAATTGATCTGCAGGGTGTTGGTGGCAACGAATGTAAATGTACTGGCAATTCCGGGATAAGGCAGCAGGGGTGAATAGGAAGCAGTGGCATTGGCTGTGACATAGGTTCCCGCCGTGCCGCCCCCCGTGCAACTTGCACCACAGCTTGTCGCGACAATTCCGGAACTTGCGTTCGGGCAGCCGCAGGCTTGCGTTGGCGCAGGCGACGCCGCAATCGAACCGAAGCTGGTGGCACTAGTTATCGCTGTACTGATGCCGCTGGAACTCCAGCCATTTTTCATGGCATATTGCGCTCCAGCCCTGGCGGCGTTGCCAACCTGCATCTTCTTCCAGTATCCCATGCCGAAATCAGCCAGGCCAACAAAAAGAAAGCACAACAGGGAAGCCACAAAGCCAAACTCGACGGCTGCAGCGCCGCTATTTTCACGAAAAAATTTAACGATTTGTTGGTCAGATCGCATGATTTATGCCTTCTACTCGACAAGCCTCGTCGTCTCCCCGAACGATCCGGGCGGATCATATTGACGCCATTGCAATTGGTGTTCGTTAAATTCGCTCCGCCAGAGATGGCTATTTTGTCGGCGACCAACTGGAAGCATGTGATGGATCATTCGACTACAGCGACTTTTCCAGAACTAGTCCCGTCAGCGACACTGATTGTCTTTGCACCGGACCCACTACAGGTATTGTTAAAATTTGCTGAGCCGCTGACCGTAATTTTACCTGCGATAAGTTGGGTGCAGGAAGAAGGCGCGGTTGATGAACCGGAAAACGTAACTCTTTGGGTCGGAAAGTAGATAGCTCCAGTGATGCTGCTGGCACTTGAACCGCTAAATGAATTGTTGGTGCTGATGGTGCCGGAGCGGCTACCAAAAAAGGCTATTCCGGAATAAGTTCCGCTGGTCTGTGCCGTTAAGTTCG
This sequence comes from Bradyrhizobium sp., assembly GCA_043722155.1. GTDB lineage: Bacteria > Pseudomonadota > Alphaproteobacteria > Rhizobiales > Xanthobacteraceae > Bradyrhizobium. The sequence continues at coordinate 10,867 of JAYSPJ010000682.1, read as the reverse complement.
CCGTGGAGGAGGAACTTACTGCCACTTTATTTCCCGTGGTCAAATAAATGGTGACGCCTGTGCCGGAAATCGCGCCTCCGCCACTAATCGCAAAATCTCCAGCGAGATAATATAGGCCCGGCGATAACGAACCGGTTGTCCCGCTGGGAATACTAATGCCACCACAGTAATAACCCGGCGATAGAGTTACGGTAGAGGTTCCGGGAACGTTGAGGCAGCCTCCCGATGGGATGGAAGGTTGAGGAACAGAAGCATAAGGGTCTGCCGTAGGTGGAGCGCCGGTTTTCGCTGCAGAGCATTTCGTCGATGTGAGATTGCTCACTCCGCTTACGTTCCCCGATGTGACAAGGCAGGGCGTTGTGATCGTTCCCCCGCCACTCATCACGACTGCTGAAGAGCTGGTCGAGTTGGCTACAACGTCGCATCCCGAATTAATCGAGGCTGAACCGGATACGACTATTGCATTACTGATACTGGGATCGAGCGCTAGAATACAAGCCGAGCCGCCAGTGGGGGCTGGGGTTGCGACAGCACGAGCATTGACCGCTGGATCGCTCGACAAGAACAAACCCGCTAAGAAACGTGGTTGCGGTTGCCGAACTATAACTTCAATGGCCGTAGCCGTGCCTGTGTAATTTCCGGAGGTTGGTGGCTGGTTGACTGTTACGGTGACGTTGTTTTGGCCATCTATAAACCCGCTCGCAGCCGAAATTGCCTTTGCTTGTGTAACGAAGCTAGTGCCGTCACCTTTCTGAAAGGTGGCTGCAGCAGAATAAGCCGCCGCATCAGCAGCACCTTGCATCGACTTTTGCGCTACCTGCCACGACGCAACATCAATAGCGAGTGCGGCAAAGCCAAAAATGACTGGCGCTAAAAGCGCAAGCGTCACAACCACTGTACCGCGCTCGTCTTTGAGCGGTTTTTTGAGGCGCATGGGCATGCTCCACTAGAGATAGGATGCTCTCTCTAGAAGGTATTAAATCTTCGTTAAAGTTTGATTAAGGAGGGTCTCCGCTGTCGGCATCGTGACGACGAGCACCAGAATTATGCCGTACCGCTGAATGCCTTTAGGGCCGGAGGCTCGCTTTGCTTTCGTAACGTTAGAATACTCGTGGATGACTGTTTCGGGTCAAAGGACTCTGATGTCCCTAGTCAAGCGCCGAGCGCGCAATTAATCGCCCTCTTGCTGCCATTCTGGCTTAAGGGTCTTGGCGATGGATCGTGCAGGGGTGAGGGCGGGGACCTGAAGACGTCGGTGATTAAACTCTGATTCGCGGGTTGGGTACCGCATTTCCGTTTGTTCGTCCGGTGCTGTCCCTGTCTAAACGCGGGCATCGATCTTGCGATCGGCCACATAGTCCAAGCGGGAATTCCCCTGCCGTGGCCCCGCCCTCGCTGCTGCACGATTGATGTTCGATGATGCTCCGCTGTTATTAGCCTGTTGCTACGTGTGAGGGTGGAGGGGTTGTGGACCGGTCGAGCCCTTCATTAGCTCGAGCGGTCCATGACCCCGGACTACTGGTTCGCCGTTGCATGAGATCCCGCGACTTCGCGGTTGATCGCCCAGATGAAGGCTGACAGCTCACGGGCGATCGCAGTTACGACGATCGTCGGTCGCTTGCCCTTTCGCGTCAGTGCCCGGAAGCGGCCACAGAGCCGCATCTGCGCCTTCCAGGCAATCTCGCGGGCCGTCCGTGGCGCGGCGCCGATCCTGGCCTGCATGTCCTTGCTGACGCGTGGCGGGAATCGGTAGCTCCACGCCGCCTCGATGAGCAGCCGTCGTGCACGCGTATTGCCGGCCTTGGTGATGCCACCGCGTTTGACGCTCTCCCCGGTCGATCTTTCTGACGGGGTAAGGCGAAGATAGGCCATCAACTGACGGGGGTTCTCGAAGCGCGACAGATCGCCAAGGTCGGCCAAGAACGCGATCGCCCCGACCATGTCGATGCCACGCATCGCCTGCACCGCCTCGATGACTGGTGCCAGAGTCCAGTCCACCACGGCCTCGCGCATGGCCTGTTCCAACCGCTCGATCCGTTCCCGTACCTGTCGTACAGCCAACAGCATTTCCTCGAAGGCAATGCGCTGCTCGCGATGCTCAAGCTTGAGGCCGGTGAGCCAGTTGATGTGTGGCCGTCCCCCGGTTTTCTTGTCCGAATAGTGACGGCCGAGACGCAGCAGAAGCGAGGAGACGTTCTGGCGCTTGATTCTGTAGTCCTTGACCGCGGCATCGCGAGCTCGCACGAGGTCTCGCATCGCCTCGTGACGCTCATCAGGCACCCAGACCGCCGTCAGTTCACCGGCCCTGAGCAGCTTCACGAGATTGACGGCGTCGCGCCGATTGGTTTTGACCCGATCACCTGGCTTGGATGGGATCAGCGACGGTGCCACCACAATGCAGTCATGGCCGATGCTCTTGATCAAGCGGTAGAGACCGTAACCTGTTGGGCCAGCCTCGTAGCAGAACGTCAATCGAGCATGTTTGCTCGCAACCTTCATCAAGACAGGCATCCCCCACGACCGACAAGGCCATAAGTCCGCTGCGGCAGCGCATGATCGAAGACATGACGATCCGCAAGTTCACGCCGAAGACTCACCTTCAGAGGGTCAAGAACTTCGCTGCCTTCCTTGGCCGCTCGCTCGACACCGCGAGTTTCGAAGACGTGCGCCGCTATCAGCTTCATCTGGCGGCTGGTGGTGCGGGCGTTCCGACCCTCAACCAGAGCGTCTCGAAGCTGCGGTTCTTTTTCGGGATCACGCTTGGGCGTGCCGACATCCTGAACCATATCCAGTTCGTCCGCGAGCCACGTGATGCTTTCGCTGCATCTGCTCTAGCTGTTGCGCGCCTGGTACAAGGCAGTAAGGCCTCAGGTTTGGCTGTTTACCGGAATGAACCCGGTCAACCCGATGACAACGCGCCAGTTCAGGCGCGTTGGAACGACCCAGATTGCGACCGTCACTTGATGCTATTCATCTCGCGTTTTAGATTCAACGAGTTTGGAATGGCGAAGAGCGCGGAGCATAAACGGAGCAAAAAAGAGAATTGCGCCAACCAGCTATCTGTAAGTCATTGAAATACTGGCGATCCCGGCATGACTCGAACATGCGACCTACGGTTTAGGAAAATAATGATCCTGAGCTACATCTGGTATAAGATATTGGTATTATTGTCAGATTTTCTATTTTTGAACTGCAATTTGACATTCTAGCCATTTACTTATCATTTACCTAAGGGGATTTTTGGACCGAATTTTCGATGTCGAACAATCACGCGCACTACCGTGACTATCGGGATGTCCGAGGTGATGGACGGATCGTCCTCTATCGAAGGATGGACCACAAGAGTCCGAACTGGTCGGTGCGTCTGAAAATTCCGAACACCACTGGGTACGTCGTAAAGTCAACCAAGACAGCCGATGACTTTGAAGCGCGTCGTTTCGCTGAAGAACTTTATTACCAATTGGAGGGACGCGCACGCCGCGGTGAGTCCGTCAATGCTCCACTGTTCAAACGCGTAGTGGAGGAGTGGAAGGCATCGTTGAACATGGACCGAAAGGTTCGTTCGGCTCGGTACATTGACGGAAATTTTCGTCGCATCGAGATCTACGCACTTCCGCACCTTGGCAACCAGCGTATTGACCTTATCAACCACGATGCCATTTCCAATTACTTGCAGTGGCGCGTCGATCAATCAAAGAAACCACCAGCAACTTCCACGCTGCGGATCGAACGAACAATTTTCAACCAGATATTCCGCTTTGCCAAGCGCAAAGGCTACATCAGCGAACCTCCCGAAATTGCCTTGCCGTCATCAAGAATAAATGCGCGTCCAGATATTCCAGCAACCGAATGGCGCCAGCTTTATACTTTTCTTCGAAGCTACGTGAAGAGAGGTCAGGACAAGCGGCGGCTCAGGGAACGTTTTTACCTTCAGCATTATATCCTGATCCTTACGAATAGCGGCATCCGTGTCGGCGAAGCGAGACATCTGCGGTGGCGTGATATCTCAAGCACCAATACCCTGAACGGCGAGAAGCGTGTTATCTTTACCGTCAGAGGAAAAACAGGTGAGCGTGAGGTAGTCTGTATGGCTAGCGTCGAGCGCTATATTGACCGTCTTCGAAAGTTTCGTGCTGAAGAGAGCGAGAAGAAATTGAACCGAGACGAACCTATATTTTGTCACCGCGATGGTCGCCCGATTGGAAGCTTTAAGAAAGGCTTCGAGCGGGTACTTCGTGAGGCTGGAGTTCTCCACGATTCCGCTGGGAAAGCACGTGTCCCCTATTCGCTCAGGCATACTTATGCCACGATGAGAATCTCAGAAGGTGTCAGCGTTTTTCAGCTTGCAGCCAATATGGGTACATCGGTCGAGATGATCGAAAACTTTTACGGCAAGAAGCGGATGCGCGATCCAAAGATGGCGACCGAGGTGACAAAGTTTAGAGAGCGGTGACGAGGAGAACGTCAACCAGTTTGCATTAGCTCGCAATATGGGTTATTGAAAATGCCTAAAGCGCGTTAGTCAAAGGAGATGTGTGGCGATCCCGACATGATTCGAACATGTGACCCCCGCTTTAGGAAAGCGGTGCTCTATCCAGCTGAGCTACGGGACCGTGTTGATAGGTATAAACCGACACGCTGGGACGCGCAATTTTACCCGCCGCCAATTTACCTATCATTTACCCGTTAAAATTATCCTAAATATATTAATAAAATCAATGGCTTTTGACAGATCATTTACTTAGGAAACCGTCGCTCTATCCGGCTGAGCTACGGGACCGGAGCCCGCGCGCAGGCGCGGGGGCTTGGGAGCTTCATATCAAAGTGAACCCGTGATCGCCAGCCCTCTGGCAGCCGCCGCTACGCCCTGATGTTGTTCTCGCGCACGACCTTGCCCCAGATGCTGACCTGTTTGGCGAAGAAGGTGGCGAAGTCCCTGGCGTCGGCCAGCAGCAGCGACATTTGCTGGGTATCGCGCAGCTGCGCGGCGATGGCCGGCTCGCTCAGGATCTCGCGGACCGATGCCGCCATGCTCGCGATGACATCGGGAGGCGTGCCCGTGGGAGCGAAAATGCCCCACCAGGCCAGCGTCTCGGAATCCGGGAAGCCTGCCTCGATGGATGTCTGGGTGTCCTTCAGCGACGGCAACCGCTCACGCCCGAGCTGCAGCAGGGGACGAAGGTTGGGCCCGAGCTGTGCGGTCACCAGCGCCGCCGATCCCACGATCAGATCGACATGTCCGCCGAGCACGTCATTCATGGCCGGCCCGCCGCCGCGGTAGGGCACATGGGTGATTTCCACGCCGGCCTGCTTGGCCAGCATCGTCATGGCGAGATGGCCAAGCGTGCCGATGCCGACCGAGGCGTACTGGATCGAGCCGGGCTTTGCTTTCGAAGCCGCAATGACATCGGCAAAGGTCTTGAACGGCCGGCTGGCGTTGGTCGCGATCACATAAGGGGCGGTGCCGACCAGAAAAACCGGCACCAGATCCTTCTCGACGTCGAGCTGCGGCTTGTCGAGAATGGCGGGAATCACCGCGTGAGAGTCGAAGGTCACGAGAAACGTCATGCCATCCGGCGCGCTCTTGGCGACCTGGGCGGCGCCGAGCGAACCGGCGGCGCCGGACTTGTTCTCCACCAGAACGGTACGACCGAGCTTGGTTTGCAGATGGGCCTGCAGCAGCCGGGCCAGCGCGTCGGTGGAACCGCCCGGCGGAAATGGCACCACGAGCGTCAATATCTTCGAAGACTGGGCCAGCGCCGGCGCGACGACGAAAGCGGCCGATGCCGCCAGCATGGCGCGTCTCGTGATCTTCCGCATGACTCTTCCCTCCGGGTTGCTGCTGCGCTCGGTTCTTTTCGCAGGTTTATGAATTGCCGAAGCCCGATCCGGGCTTCTTGTACTCCGGCCGCGGCGGACTGAAGATATCGAGCACACGCGCGCCTTCCGGCCCGGCGCGCATGGTGTGCGGCACGTTGCCCGGGGTACGCCAGAAATCACCCTTCTTCACTTCAATCTTCTCATCGCCCTGCATCCGGACCGCCGAGCCCTCGAGCAACACGCCCCATTGCTCTTCGGGATGATGATGCAGGGTCCCTTCCGCGTGCGGCGCCAGCGTCACCACCGAGAGCATGGCGTGCTCGCCGGCGAAAATCCGCGTGGTCAGGCCCGGCGCGAGATCGCGAAACAGGCCGTCATGCGGATTATCCAGGTTGTGAAATTCGTCCTTCTGACTCATCGTGGCTTCCTCAACGTCGGTTGCGCTCGGTGTCGGTTGGTATCGATCAGGATTTGGCGTAAGAGCCCTGGTAGCGGCCCTCGCGGATCGCGACCAGCGTTTCCTCTTCGCGCGCGATCTGGGCGCGGACCGCCTCGAGCAAGGTGGCTGCGATCGCGGCCGGAAACGACACCACACCGTCCTCGTCGCCCACCACGATGTCGCCCGGCGAAATCACCGAGCCGCCGATCGAGACCGGCACGTTGATTTCGCCCGGACCGCTCTTGTAGGGCCCGCGGTGAATGACGGCGCGGGCAAAGCAGGGGAAGTCGGAAGCGGCGAAGGCGGCGACGTCGCGGATGGCGCCGTCGATCACATAGCCCGCGGCACCCCTGTGCTCGGCGATGTTCTTCATGATCTCGCCGACCAGCGCCCGGGACTCGTCGCCGCCGCCATCGACCACGATCACATCGCCCGGCCCGACCAGTTCAAGCGCCCGGTGGATGGCCAGATTGTCTCCCGGCCGGGTACGTACGGTGAATGCGGCTCCCACCAGCCTGCCGCTGCGATGGAACTGCCGCAGCCCCACGGCGCCGGGCAGCCGGGCAAGGTTGTCGCTGATCACGCAGGTCGGTGCGCTCCTGAACGCCTCGATCAGATCAGGCGCGGGCTTCGGCACGCTTATCATGGCCGTGGTGACGCTCATGCAGACCGTTCCCTATACAGTTTCGGCGCGCGTTCAAGCGCGCGGATTCGCTGGACTTTGAGGCGCGACGGTAACAGGCAACGCGGCGAAATCAACGTTTGCGATCATTCTGAGCGGCGCCCGTCTGCCGCCTTCTTCCCGTCTTCTGGATTCTGGCGCTCCAAGGATGCGCCAGCACTATCCGGATGCCGGTACTGTGGCTCGCAGAAAAAATGCAAAGCTGGTATAGACGAAATCCATACTGTAGCGGCAACGCCGCGATCTGATGCAGAGAAATTGCCGCAGCGAACCTCGCCTCTTGCCCCATATGCGATGCGTGGCAGGCATGGCGTTCACCCTGCTGGCGTTTCAAGGCGCTGAGCCTGCCGCTCACGAATAGAGCTTGCGGGTCGTGGCGCTCTTCTCGTTGGCATCGGGCCCGCGAAGCGTGCCGAACACGCCGTCGAGCGCGGGATTGCTGACGCCGAACCAGTGCTTCTCGCTGATGAAATGATGCCGCAGATGATATTGCTTGATCCAGCGGCCGAGCCGGGTTCGCGGCTGGTAGGGAATATGCGCGACGTAATGCACCCACTCGTAATGCAGGATCGCCAGCATCATCCCTGAAAGCGCGGAGTTCGCGGACTGCATTCCGAACACGAACGCAAACAGCCCGGCCGCAGTGGCGAGATTCGGCACCAGAAACCAGAGCGGCAGAAACAGCAGGTCCAGCCGGCTCGGCTCGACATGGTGGTCATAATGCAGACGATGCTGCAACTTTCTCAGTGGGGCCCACGACAACGGCGGCGCATGAAAGGCGAAACGGTGCATGCCGTATTCGCTGAGATAAAACAGCAGCGCGCCAAGCGCGATCATGACAGGCTCCAGCGCGATGACACCCGCCAGCCAGACCAGCGTTTCAGCCGCCACGCCCACCAGCAGCGCCGCGACACCGCCATGACGAGCAAATACGAGAAGCATTCCCGATTGCGTTCTGGAATCCGACAAATCCGTCATCCCTCGCAGACACCCTATCGGTCCGTCGAAAGGCCATCTCGAAGCGGCCGAATGCCTTGTTCAACCTAGGATATTTCAGTTGGCGCGGCAAACCATGGGCATGAGTCCAGCCCGTAACACAGGCGGAAAGCTGGTAGCCCATGCCCGGAAAATGCCCGGTTCCGGGGTGACAAGGACGTCAATAATGGCGACAATCAGCAAGGATTGCGTTGCGGGAACCATGTCTTGAATCGTGTTCTGAAAAAATCCTCCGTGATCGCATCACGCAACCTGCTGACGGCTGCGTTCGCTGCCTGCGTCGTGCTGGCGCCGCTGCGCGCGCAGGCGCAGTGGTGGAGCGGCAAGCCGGCCGATTTCGAGGCATGCGCCGACATTGCCGAGAAGGCGCCGACCAGGGAGGATAAAGCCTCCAAGCTCGGCGAATGCCATTCCAAATTCGCCGGCCGGCGCAAGCCCGGCGGCGGCTACACCTATTTCGATTTCATGCAGAACCGGCACTTCGACATCGCGGGGCCGAACCCGACGCCGGAAGAGCAGAGGAAAATCGACGAAGAGTATATTGCCTACCTGGAGCAGGAGCGGCGTTCCACCATCGTTGCCGCCTTCACCGCCAAACAGCGGCAGCTGCAACAACAGGCGTCGCTGAAAACCGAAACTGAAAAAATCCCGGTGCCGCGGGAAAATCCGGCCAGACAACAGGCTGCCGCCACGGGCGAGCTGAGGTCTGGCGACCTGAGGTCACGGACCAGGGCCACCAATTGCACGAAAGATTCCTTCTCCTGCGAGTGGCCGCGGCTCTCCGAAGGCATCAAGGATATCAAGAAGCTGTTCAGCTCGTCGCCGAACAAGGCCAAGCGTAGCTGATTTAGTCGTCCCTGCAACCGCCCGCGACCGTCATTGCGAGGAGCGATAGCGACGAAGCAATGCGGCTTTCTTTTTGCCGCAAACTGGATTTCTTCGCGGAGCCTGTCATCGGGCGGCGCTTTGCGCCGACCCGTTGGCTCGCAATGACGGTATCAAAATTCGTCCCTCACCCCCCCCCCATACAGCCCCTTCTCCCGCGCCATCCGGATCGCGAGCGCCGCCATCAGGTCGAGCATCGGCGTCGACAGTTCCGCGGCTCGCGCAAATGCCGCCGGCGCACGCACCAATACGTCGATTTCCATGGCGCGGCCGAGTTCGTAATCCTGCAGGATCGACGGCTTGTGGTCGGGCGCCGGGCCTGAGCGGGTGACGCGTTTGACGCCGGGAAAGCAGCTTTGGGCGACGGCGTTGGCTTCGTCGAGCAGGCGCGGGATGATCTCCTGCAGGTCCGGCTCGTCGCGCACGCCCCGCGCGGTCTGTCCGGTCAGCAGGCACAGCACCGACATCGACATGTTGGTCAGGAGCTTGGTCCAGATCGTTTCCCTGATCGTTTCCAGCGGTGGCGACTGGATCGAGGCCCCGTCGAGCGCGGCGCGCAGCCGCTCGATCCGCGCGCTGGCGCGATCGTCGCATTCGCCGATCAGCAGCATGTTGCGATCGGGAGAAAGATTGGCGACGATTCCGGGCGCCACCACCTCGTTCGATGAAAAGACCACGCCGCCGATAATTCTGTCCCGGGAAACCATGGCGCGCAACCGGCCGCCGGGATCGAGAAAGCCGAGGTCGGGCGGCGGCACATCGGAGGCAAGCCCGATATCGTACCACCAGGGAATGCCGTTCTGGGCAAACACCACAGCGGTGTGGTCGCGCAGCAGCGGGCCCAGGCCCGCGACCAGGCTGCCGAGCGAGTTCGCCTTCAGCGTCGAGATCACGACATCCTGCGGCCCCAGCGCCGCCGGGTCGTCGGACGCGTTCACCCTGGCTTTGAACTCGGCGCCGCCGACCCGGAGCGTCAGGCCGTTTGCCTTCACGGCTTCGAGATGCGGTCCGCGCATCACGCAGGACACGTCATGTCCGGCCAGCGCCAGCCGGACCGCAAAATGGCTGCCGACGGCGCCCGCGCCGAAAATGCAGATACGCATGGGGGAGGGTGTCCTTGTCAGGTAGGCGATGACGTGGCGGCCAGTTTCCACAAGCTCGCCGTGCTGCGCAACCGGTCGCGAGGCTCCGCCAGCCATGCGGCGCTGACGGTGACGAACGCCAAGGACTTTGCTATAAACAAAGCCATGGCAGCGAAGAATCTCGAACAACTCATGGAACGCGTCCGGCACTGGCCGAGGGAACGCCAGCAGGACGCGGCGGAAATCTTGCTGGAAATGGAGCGGCAGGATACCAGCTTGTATCGGCTGACCGATGTCCAGGCTCAGGAGGTCGCCCGTATTCAGCTCGAAATCCGCGAAGGCAGCGCTACCTTTGCAACCGACGAGCAGATGGCGGCGCTTTGGAAGTCATGCGGCCTGTAAGGCTGCGCTATACGGCACAGGCACGGCAGCACATCGCCGCAATTTTTGGTTACATCAGGGATCGCAACCCGGTCACGGCCACCCAGGTTGTCGCACGCATCCGGCAGGCAGCCGAGCGACTGGCCGAATTTCCACGCATGGGGCACGCCGGCCGCGTCGCCGGCACGCATGAATGGGTGGTCCGCGGATTGCCTTTTATCATTGTCTATCAGACCGGCGCAGCCGATGCTGACGAAGTCCTCATCCTCGGCGTATTCCACGCCGCCCAAGATCGTGAGCGGGAATGAAAACCATCACCGAACCCGCCCGCCAAATTCCGGTCTACGGCGAATATGAAGTCGTCGTCCTCGGCGGCGGGCCGGCCGGGATCGCCGCGGCGGTGGCGGCGGCGCGTGCCGGTCGGCGCACGCTGCTGATCGAGCGCTATGGTTTCCTCGGCGGCATGGGCACTGCGGCGGGGGTGACGAATTTTTGCGGGCTGCATGCCAATGTTTTTGGGCAGATGCATCGGGTGGTGCAGGGCGTTGCCTCCGATTTGCTGGCAAGGATCGACCGGCTCGG
>JAYSPJ010000681.1:0-4168 GCA_043722155.1 Bradyrhizobium sp. | reverse complement strand
GGCCTACGCCCAGGACAAGCTGATGCCGCGCATCACCAAGGCCTACCTCGAGGAGAAAACCGATCGCGAGATCTTCAACGAGATGGGCGAACTCGGCCTGATCGGCATCACGCTGCCGGAGGAGTATGGCTGCGCCAATGCGAGCTATGTTGCCTATGGCCTGGTGGCGCGCGAGATCGAGCGCGTCGATTCCGGCTATCGCTCGATGAATTCGGTGCAGTCGTCGCTGGTGATGCACCCGATTTATGCCTATGGCGACGAGAACCAGCGCAAGAAATATCTGCCCAAGCTTGCCACCGGCGAGTGGGTCGGCTGCTTCGGCCTGACCGAGCCGGATGCCGGCTCCGATCCCGGCGGCATGAAGACCCGCGCCGAGAAGACCTCGGACGGTTACCGGCTCACCGGTACCAAGATGTGGATTTCCAACGCGCCGATCGCCGATGTGTTCGTGGTGTGGGCCAAATCGGCCGAGCACAACAACCAGATCCGCGGTTTTATTCTCGAGAAGGGCATGAAGGGGCTGTCGGCGCCGAAGATCGGCGGCAAGCTCAGCCTGCGTGCCTCGGTGACCGGCGAGATCGTGATGGAGGGCGTCGAAGTCCCGGAGAGCGCGCTGCTGCCCAATGTGTCCGGCCTGAAGGGGCCGTTCGGCTGCCTCAACCGTGCCCGCTACGGCATTTCCTGGGGCGCGATGGGGGCTGCGGAAGACTGCATGGCGCGAGCGCGGCAATACACGCTCGACCGCAAGCAGTTCAACCGGCCGCTGGCGGCGACGCAGCTGGTGCAGAAGAAGCTTGCGGACATGCAAACCGACATCGCGCTAGGCCTGCAGGCTTCGTTGCGGGTAGGGCGGCTGATGGACGAAGGCAAGATGGCGCCGGAGATGATCTCCATCGTCAAGCGCAATAATTGCGGCAAGGCGCTCGACATCGCGCGAATGGCCCGCGACATGCACGGCGGCAACGGCATCCAGATCGAATATCACGTGATGCGCCACGCGCAGAACCTGGAGACTGTGAACACCTATGAAGGCACGCACGATGTCCACGCTTTGATCCTCGGCCGCGCGATCACCGGCATTCAGGCGTTTTCGTAAATCAACCCCGACATTCCGGGGCGCGTCGCAGATGCGAACCTCAGATTTGCAATTGCACATCGGGGAATCTCGAACGTATCATTCCATCCTTGTCGAGATTCCCCGGTGCGCAATTGCGCACCTGCGGTCTGCGCCTTCGGCGCATCCCGGAATGACGCCGGAGTAAACATCCCCCATGGCCGACAACGACGACATTCCGTTCAACCGCGACTTTCCTCTAAAACCCGGCGTCGTCCAAGAAGTCCGCCCCGGCGTGCGGCGCGTGCTCTGCAACAATCCGAGCCCGTTCACCTTTACCGGTACGGTCAGTTACATCATAGGCCAGGGCAAGGTCGCGATCATCGATCCCGGCCCTGACGACGCGGCCCATGCGGCGGCGTTGCTCGACGCCGTGCGCGGCGAGACGGTGACGCATATTCTGGTCACCCATACCCACCGCGACCACTCGCCGAACACCGCACGGATCAAGGCCGCCACCGGCGCCACCGTCTATGCCGAGGGTCCGCATCGCGCCTCGCGGCCGCGCTACGAGAGCGAGAAGCACAACCCGGAATCCGGCGCCGACCGCGACTTCAAGCCGGATATCGAAGTGCAGCACGGCGACACCATCGAAGGCGTGGGCTGGGCGCTGGAAGCGGTGGCGACGCCGGGCCATACCGCCAATCATCTGGCGTTCGCCTGGCCGGAGCGAAAGTTCAATTTCGTCGGCGATCACGTGATGGGCTGGTCGACCTCGATCGTGGCGCCGCCGGACGGATCGATGGTCGATTACATGGCGTCGCTGGAAACGCTGGCGCAGCGCGAGGAGGATTTGTATTTTTCCGGTCACGGCCCGGAAATTCCGGACGCCCGGCGCTTTGTCCGGTTTCTGGTCCGGCACCGCCAGGCGCGCGAAACCTCGATCCTGCATCGCCTCGCCAAGGGAGAAACGGATATCCCGACCATGGTGCGCGCGATCTACATCGGCATCGACCCGCGGCTGACGGGGGCGGCCGGCTATTCCGTGCTGGCGCATCTGGAAGATCTGGTCGGGCGCGGCGTGGTGGCGACGGAGGGCGACCCGGTGATCGGCGGAAATTATCGGTTGGTGTAGCCCTCATTCCGGGGCGTGCGAAGCACGAACCCGGAATCTCGAGATGGTTGTGCGAGATTCCGGGTTCGACGCTGCGCGTCGAACCGGAATGACGGCTTAGGCCGTCACTTCTTCACCGTCTTCGCCTGCGCCTTGGCAGGCGCCTGCGGTTTCTTCACCACCGGCTTGGCGCTGTCGGCGGCGCTGTTGATGTCCTCGATCAGTTTTGTCACCCGCGCGGCATTGCTGCCGAGATCGCTCTCGAAATAGCGTGACGAGGAGCGGATATCGACGCGAGATCCTTCACCGTCCGGCTTGACGCGGATCGACACGTCTTCGCGAAATCCCATGATCAGCGTCTGCGCGATGGCCTCGATGCGGCCGTCACGGCGCGGTTGCGGCGGGCGCTCGTCGACCACGCGCCATTTGCGCTTGTTGACGAGCGCGAGCGTCACCTCATAGGCCCTGAGCGCTGGAACCTCGAGTTCGACCGTCTCGATATCGGGATAGGCCTGCCGCTGCTGCTCGGCGGAATAGAGCCCGGCATAGACCGCGGTGTTGGCGCCGTCGCCGCTGCGCAGCCGAGCCAGCGCCTCGAAGCGCGGCGGATCGATCGGGTCGGTGGTGATGTCATGGATCGGCGGCAGCTTGCGGTATTGCACGCCGAGATAGGCCGGGTAGGCCAGCACCACCGCGTCGATCATGAACGCCAGCAGGATGCGGCCCATGCCGCGCGATCCGTTCTGCCAGATCGCGACGAAGGCGGCGAATCCCGCCAGAATGGACAGCACGGCGCAGCCCAGCGCGCCGAAAAACGTCGCCAGCGCCGGTTTGACTTCGAGGAAACCGAAGCGGACGATGGCGATCGAAACCAGCACCGCGACGACCGAAAACACCGCGAGATTGCGCGCCCATGTGGCGAGGCTGGACACGGGCTCCGACTGATAGGGAGCGGAAAACCTGCGGGCCATGGCTCAGAAATCTGCCGGTTGAAGCGTTGCCGGGCAAACGGTGCCGGCCTGCACACTGGCCCGCTTGAGACCACGGACCAACGGCAAATTCAAGGGCGGATTGGGGTTGGGACCTTATTCACCTCTCCCCGCGCAGAGCAGGGAGAGGTGAATACCTCACGCCGCGGCGTTCGGGAAGCTGTAGCTCTTGAACTGGTCGCGCAGCGCGGTCTTCAGGATCTTGCCGGTGGCGGTGTGCGGAATGCCGTCGACGAAGGCGACGTCATCCGGCATCCACCATTTGGCGATCTTGCCGTCCATGAACTTCAGGATGTCCTCGCGCGTCGCGCTCTGGCCCTGCTTGAGCTGGATGATCAGGAGCGGCCGCTCGTCCCATTTCGGATGATAGACGCCGATCACGGCGGCCTCCGCCACCGCGGGATGTCCGACCGCGAGATTTTCCAGATCGATCGACGAGATCCACTCGCCGCCGGACTTGATCACGTCCTTGGAGCGGTCGGTGATCCGCATATAGCCCTGCGCGTCGATGGTAGCGACGTCGCCAGTGTCGAAATAGCCGTCCTCGTCGAGGATGTCGGCATCGACGCGGAAATAGGCTTTTGACACCGCGGGCCCGCTGACTTTCAGCCGCCCGAACGTCTTGCCGTCCCATGGCAGGTCCTTGCCGGCGTCGTCGGTGATCTTCATCTGCACGCCGAACGGCGGGTAGCCCTGGGTCTGCAGGATATCGAGCCGGGCCTCGCCGGTGAGTTTGTCGAACGGCGGCTTCAGCGCGGCCAGCGTGCCGATCGGGCTCATCTCGGTCATACCCCAGGCGTGGCGAACGTTCACGCCCAGATCGAGGAACGCCTGGATCATCGAGCGCGGCATCGCCGAGCCGCCGCACACCACCATGCGCAAATGCGGCAGCTTCAGCTGGTTGGCGGCGATATGGTTGAGCAGCATCAGCCACACCGTCGGTACGCCTGCGGTATGCGTCACCTTCTCGGTATCCAGCAGCTCGAATACCGACGCGCCGTCGAGTTTCGC
>JAYSPJ010000680.1:0-4681 GCA_043722155.1 Bradyrhizobium sp. | reverse complement strand
GCGGAGCAGACCACCATCCCCGACCACAAGCCGCAGGGCCTCTGGCTGAGCGTGAAGGGGCCGCGCGACTGGCCTGAATGGTGCCGCGATGAACGGTGGAAGCTGTCCGCCTTGAAACACTGCGCCGCCTTCCGCTTGGCAGCGGGCGCGAACGTCCTCCACCTCACCACGCCAGCCGAGATCGACACGTTTCACGAGCTTTACGCGGCGGCGCACAACCCGGCCATGCCAGACCACCGCGAGATCGCGTGGCAGACGGTCGCGACCAAGTTCGACGGGATCGTGATCGCCCCTTACCAGCCGTCGCGGCGGCACTGCCGGAAGGCGACCTGGTACTACGGCTGGGACTGCGCTTCGGCGGCAATCTGGAACCCGCGCGCGATTGAGCGGATTGACGCAATTTAGAGCTTGCGCCGGCAAATGGTGCGCTCAGAGTGAAATGACTGAACGATCCCTACCACGGAGACTGACATGAACTGGGTTTTTGACCTCATCACCGCAACTACCGGTGCAACCGACCAAATCGAGATCAATGAGATTTACGGCTATATGGCCGATGAAATTCGCACGTTTGGTGATGTCTCCCCGGCTAAACTGCGGCGCGAAGCACACAACGGCAAGGTGCTGTTCGACTACATGCAGACCGATGCTGGCAAAGCCGAACTGGCTGCGCTTGAAGCTGAATACGGGATGATGGCGTGAAAGTCCTGATCGGCTATTCGCGCTGCCAGCTAACCCGCGCTGCATTCGAGGCGCACGATCACGACGTGTGGACCTGCGACCTGTTGCCCGCGCCCGGCAAACACCTGCAATGCGACATTTGGGAGGTTGCTGGCGACCGTTGGGACATGGCGCTATTCCACCCTATGTGCACCTACCTGACTGTGAGCGCGGCGTGGGCGTTCGGCGATGGCCCATACCACCAGCGCGTGAAGCCCGAAACGCTGGTAGGCCAAGCTCGCCGCGATGCGCGCGGACTGGCGCTGGATAACTTCCGCCGCCTGCTTGCGTTGCCATACCCCAAGGCAATTGAAAACCCCGGCGCGTCGTTCGTGTCGAAAGCGATCCGGCCTGCGGACCAGACAATCCAACCCTACCAGTTCGGCGACGACGCCAGTAAGCTCACTGGGCTGTGGCTCGATCGTTTGCCGCTGCTGCGTCCGACGAAGCGGGTGCCGGGCAGGATCGTGAACGGCAGGCAGCGCTGGGCCAACCAGACCGACAGCGGACAGAACCGGCTAAGCCCCGGCGAGAACCGCTGGCTTGAGCGCAGTGCAACCTATCCAGGAATTGCCGCCGCGATGGGCGATCAATGGGGAGCGGTCACATGAAAGACCCGGCCTTCATCACCCGCGCCGTCCCGACCACCTGCAACCACGGAGAAACTCAATGACCCAGTCGTCTAGCTTGCGCGAAGCCATCGTGCGCGGGATCGAGCACGGCACCGGTTGCTCGTGGGAGGTCGCGACCACCGGCTCGCAGTTCGTGTTGGACTACGCCGCGCTGTTCGTTTCGAGGATGCCGGGCAGCGAGGTCGAGGCGTTCGCGTCCGAAATGATGGCGTGGATCATCAAGGCCGCAAAGATTGGCGGCAATGGCCCAGCCGAAATGCCCAAGGTATTCGCAGCCCAAAAAGCGGTCGGGCCGATCGCCTCGCCGCGTGGAGGAATTTGATGACTCCCGACCAGATCAAAGCAATCCGTGAACGCTACCAGCTCAGCGCGGCGGGCCTGTCGCAAGCGATGGGGCTTGGCGCCGATGGGCGGCATATCCGCTACCTCGAATCCGGCCAGCGCGAGCCGAACGGGCCGATGGTGCGGATCCTCGAAATGATGGAGGCAGGCGAATATCCGGCCCGGTATATCCCGGCACCGGCTCGTCGTGGTCGGCCGCCGAAGGTGCAATGACATTTCTGGACAAGCGCCGGACGAAGCCAGACTTCGGCTTCACTCGGCTTCGGGCTGCGAGAACGGCCCCATGATGTAGCCCGCTGCCGGTAAGTCATCGCCCGGCTTGAGGATCACGAAATGGTAGTGGATTTTGACCGGCGGGTAGCCCTGCGTCAGCGGGTGCGAGCGCCACAGCCGGTTGCCAACGCCTTGCGCAATCGCCTTCCAGATCCACCGCTCGGTCTCTATCGAGAGCCATTCCATGTGCGCCGCGTAGAAGTCGCGGGCCAGGTCCATCGGGCCAAGGTCTTGCTTGGGGCCTTCGATCACCGCCGCCTCCGCCTGTTCATGCCGATCTCAGAGTAGCGCGAGCCCGGTGTCTGCATCGCTACCCCGTAGCAATCCTTCGAGCAGAACCGGCCGTAGCGGTATGGTTTCTTGGTTAGAATAGACGGTAGCACTTCGAAAACGTAGCCGCAGGTCTCGCAGATTCGTGGGATGCGGTATCTGACGCCTTTGTTATGCGGTTCGCTCCCCAGCTTGAGGCCGGTAAGAATTTGCGCGCAGGAGAGGCAGCGAAGCGTATGCTTGTGGTCGGCCCGGATGCTTTCGGTTTTACCGCAATCGACGCATACGCGAAGGGCTGTCTTGGCGCGGCCAACTCTCCTCACACCGCGTTGTCGCTTTGCTCGGCCGGCGGCCTTGAGAATGACGCTGACTGCCGTATTGCTGCGGTTGATCGCCGCGCCGATCTCCGCTTGCTTGCATCCCCTGTCGTCCATTTCGATAACCCGACGGATCATCTTCTCGCGGGCTGACCGTCTTGCAGCGGTCGCGGCCTTACGTTCGGCGAGCGTGCTCACAGCCTGAGCCTTCGCTCGCTGGTGTCCAGCGCCTCCGCGATCAATCTGCGGGCATGGGCACATCCACCGCCTTTTGCGCTCTGGTAGGGCAGCACAGCGCAAACCATGCCCATTGCGCGACGCAGGTAGGCCAGCTCGCCGCGCAGCGTGTCGATCTCGGCTTGGGGGCCGTAGAACGCCATGCTCAACCTGCCTTCTCAAGCCGCCAAGGCTCGATCCACGCGGTGTAGGACTGCCCACTGACCCACGAACATTCGACCAGCGCGTGGGTGCTGCGGAAAGTGACTGCCGTGATCGTCATGGTGAGCTGGTCGCAGCCGTCAGCGAATACACGGTCGCCGATCGAGAACGGGCTTTCGTAGGTCATGATCAGTTCGCCTCCAGTTCGCGGCCAACAACCCTTGGTGTCGGCGGCAGCAATATCCCGCCCAACTTGAAATGGATCGGCATGACGTTCTGCTCGTCGATGGTGCGCCAGATCATCTCGCGAATGTCGATCCAGCGGTCCAGTGCGTCGATCAGCCGGCCGCGGGCCTTGCGCCACGGCACCCCGTAGGAGCGAGCAGTGTTCACGAGCGACTGGGTGTTCGTGACCATGTCGATCACCATGCGGCGCGGCATCGGGAGACGGTCGCGCCAGTTCGAGTAGGTCATTTCCAGCCGGATGCGGGTTAGCGATTCGATCAACTGGTCGCGGTCACCAGCTTGGCAGTCGACCCGCGCCTCGATGTTTCCGCTGCGGATCGAGACCGCGCGCTCGATCGACTCGGCGATGTAGCAAATGTCCATCGCCGCGCCGTGCTGTTCGTTGCTGATCTGGCCGCTCTCGTGGAGCCGGTCGATGCCCGATTGGCGGTTGCCCTCGGCGACGTAGCTGATTTGCTCGTAGGTCTCTGGCGTGCCGCGCTTGTGGCCCCAGCGGTCGAGCAGCGTTTCGCGACGCAGGTCGCGCGCGGCGTGCTCGAGAGTGAGGCGGTCGCCGGACCAGGGGCGGAAGCCGTCGCGCTCCAGCATGGCGCAAATCTTCGCGGCCTTGGTATATAGACGCTGCGCAGCCTCGAGCCGCGTCTCCTTGAAAGCCTTTGCCATAACCCCTTAAAACCCCTTGGCTCATTGTGAGCGCGTGTTGGATTGTTGCTATCGTTGACGCTCAACCAGGCGGCTCGTCATCGAGCAGGACGTAAGGCGCCGGGCCGGGCGTATGCGCCGCGATGTACGCCAGCGCCTCGTGGGGCCCTTCGAAGATCACCACTTGGTCAGCACCATCAAGGCTCGCTATATCCGAGATTGAGACCAGCCAGTGTACGATCGGCTTGAGGTCGGCGCGGTCGAATTCCAGAACCATCAGCGCGTCGCCGTGCCGCGAGTTGGTGCGGATTATGTCGATCACCTCCCCAGCAAAGGCGATGCCGTCGCCGTCGATCACCACGAGGCAGTTATTGAGCAACGGGTGGCGGCGGTATGGGCGTTGTTCGCGATTGTCGGTTGGTTCGGTCATTTGCGTTTTCCCCAAAGGCGGTTGCCAAGTGCTTCCACGAATTGCTTGTCGAGACCGTGCAGCTGGCCG
Source organism: Bradyrhizobium sp. (assembly GCA_043722155.1). GTDB lineage: Bacteria > Pseudomonadota > Alphaproteobacteria > Rhizobiales > Xanthobacteraceae > Bradyrhizobium. Next base: position 362 of record JAYSPJ010000680.1, on the reverse strand, counting down.
GGCAGCACCACGAGGATGCCGTGGTCGGTCCATGCAGCCTTGGCAGCGCGCGCCGGGCCATCAGGGTCCGCATCCCGCATCGAGGCGGCGTAGGGACTGAGGCTGGTGCGGCTGCGGTGGTCAGACATCGAGCTTCCCCTGCTTGTCGAGGACGTCGCGCAGGACCATCTGGCCGTTCACCATGAACCAGCGGATATTGGTCCGGCCTTGCACCTTGAGCCGGCGGTTGGCGTGGTCGAGCGCGCTCTCGCCGGGATAGCGTGGGATGGGCTGGCTCATGGCGCGGGGATCTGAGCGACAAGCTCGCTGGCGCTGGCGAGCGCCTGAGCCTTGACCGAGAATTGACCGAGCAAGGTGCGCGC
>JAYSPJ010000679.1:0-5619 GCA_043722155.1 Bradyrhizobium sp. | reverse complement strand
GACCGACATGGGCATCGCCTCGCGCTACGCCGAACTGGTGCCGGACGCCGCCTTGCGCGAGGAAATATTCGGACGTATCCGCCGCGAATGGCACCTCTCGATCGAGACGCTGCTGGATATCATGGGGCAGGAACGCCTGCTGCAGGGCAATCCCTTGCTGGAGCGCTCGATCCGCAACCGTTTTCCGTATCTCGATCCGCTGAATCACGTACAGGTCGAGCTGTTGAAGGAGCATCGCGCGCAGAACCCCGACGAGCAGGTGCTGCGCGGGATTCAGCTCACCATCAACGGGATTTCGGCGGGCTTGCGGAATAGCGGGTAGCTGACGCGCGAACAGCGAATGGCGAGTAGCGAATGGAGAAGCCCTATTCGCTATTCGCCACTCGCCCTTCGCCTCTCGGCGCCCTCTCAGATCGCATCCCAGTTGAAAATATCCGCCGAGCGGTCGAGCTTGTAGAACGACGACTTCAGCGCCGGCATGGCGTGCTCGGCGATGGTCTGCGGGGTCCAGCCCTCGCCGCGATGCACCGAGCGCAGCGGGCGCGACTGGCCCATCAGGAAGATTTCGTTCATCCGCACCGCGAAGATCTGCCCGGTGACGTCCTTGCCGGCGTCGCTGAGCAGGAAGGCGCAGACCGGCGCGATCTTTTCCGGTCCCATCTGCTGGATTTTCTTGACGCGCGCCTTCTCCTCCTCGGTCTCGGTCGGAATGGTTCCGATCAGACGACTCCAGGCGAACGGCGAGACGCAATTGGAGCGCACATTGAATCGGTTCATGTCGAGCGCGATCGATTTCGACAGGCCGACGATGCCGAGCTTCGCCGCGGCATAGTTGGCCTGGCCGAAATTGCCGACCAGTCCGGAGGTCGAGGTGAAGTGGACGAACGAGCCGCTCTCCTGCTCGCGGAACAGCCGTGCCGCGGCATGCGAGACGTAGAACGAGCCCATCAGATGAACCTTGATGACGGATTCGAAGGCGTCGATGCTCATGCGGTGGAAGATGGCGTCGCGCAGGATGCCGGCGTTGTTGACCACGCCGTCGAGCTTGCCATAGGTGTCGACCGCCATCTTGACGATCTTGCTGGCGGGGACCGCTTCGGCGACGGTCTCGAAATTCGCGATCGCGGTGCCGCCGCGCTTCTTGATTTCATCGACCACTTCCTCGGCCGGTGCTGCCGAAGTGCCCGAACCGTCGGCGGCCATGCCGGGATCGTTGACCACGACCTTGGCGCCTTCGGCGGCGCAGAGCAGCGCGATTTCGCGGCCGATGCCGCGGCCCGCGCCGGTGACGATGACGACTTTATCCTGCAGTGATTTTGTCATGGTGCTTTCTCCCGTTGTCCTTCGTCATTCCGGGGCGATGCGAAGCATCGAACCCGGAATCCTGGGATTCCGGGTCTGGTCCTGCGGACCAGCCCGGAATGACGAAGGTGATTAGCGTTCGTTCGTAAAGATGATGGTGCCGGACGCCGCGAACATGCCGCCGACGCCGTGGCAGACCGAGATCTTGGCGTCCTTGACCTGGGCCGGCGCGATGCCGCGCATCTGCCGCACGCTCTCCTGCAGCGCGTACATGCCGTACATGCCGGAATGCATGTAGCTGAGGCCGCCGCCATTGGTGTTGAGCGGCAGCTTGCCGCCGGGGCGGGTGTTGCCGTCGGCGATGAACTTGCCGGTCTCCTCGTGCGGCATGAAGCCGAGATCGCCGAGGCCGTAGAGCGGCAGATGCGCGAAGGCGTCGTAGATCATGAGGTGATCAACGTCCTTATGCGTGATGCCCGCCTCGCGGAACGCGGTCGGTCCGGCGACCCGGAAGGCGCGCGAACTGTCAAACGTCTGCATCTGGCTGACCATCGGCGTTTCCACGCTCTCGCCGGTGCCGAGGATATAGACCGGCTTTCGCGGAAAGTCCTTGGCGCGGTCGGCCGAGGTGAGGATCAGCGCGCCGCCGCCGTCGGTGACGAGGCAGCACTGCAGGATGCGGAACGGATAGGCGATCATCTTCGAGTTCAGGACGTCCTCGACGGTGATCGGCGCTTTCATCATGGCGCGCGGATTCTTCGCGGCCCATTCGCGCTGCACCACCGCGACCATGGCGATCTGCTCATGGGTGATGCCGTGGGTCTTCATGTAACGCAGCACCGGAATCGGAAACATGCTGGGCGGCCCGTACACGCCGAACGGCGACTCGAACTGGCCGTTCAGGCTGTCCGGCGGCGTCGAGCGCGGCTGCTTGCCGATCATCGACTTGCCGCTCTCGGCGTGCGTGATCAGTACGGTCTTGCACAGGCCCGCCTCGATCGCGGCGGCGGCGTGGCGCACATGCAGCATGAACGAGCAGCCGCCGACCGAGGTGCCGTCGACCCAGGTCGGCTTAATGCCGAGGTAATGCGCGATCTGCTGCGGCGTTTCCACCGCAGTGGCGATGCCATCGATGTCGGACAGTTTCAGGCCGGCATCGGCGATGGCATTCAGCGCGGCATCGGCGTGCAACTGAATTTGAGAGACGTTCGGGATAACGCCGAGTTCGGTGGTTTCGGCGGCGCCGACCACGGCGACTGCATTTCTGCGCATGATGCTTAGCCCTTCGCCGGACGGAACTGGGGAAGGGTGATCTTGTCGTCGAGCTTTTCGAACGCGACTTCCAGCTTCATGTCGAGCTCGAGCGCCTCCGGCGTCTGCGGGCAATCGAGGATGTTGCTCATCATCCGCGGGCCTTCCTCGAGTTCCACAACGGCAATCGCGTAGGGCGGGGTAAAACCCGGCGCGGCAGGCCGGTGGTTGATGACGTAGCTGTAGAGCGTGCCCTTGCCGCTGGCCTTGAAGATGCTGACCTTGCGCGAGGCGCAGGAAGGGCAGAACGGGCGCGGCGGGAAATAGACGTTGGCGCAGGCGTCGCAGCGCTGCAGGCGCAGTTCGCCGGCGGCGGTGCCATCCCAGAAATGCTGGGTTTCCGGTGTCGGTTTCGGTCGCGCGCGCGCTGGCTCGGCCATATCGGTCATTTCCTCCGTGGGGGGTCGGGCCGCGTGGCCCGCTTGTTGCGGTCTTGATGCGACAATTGACCATCCCCCGTCAACGGTCCAGCCATAAGACCGCATGGCCCTATTCCGGCACGCGCACAATGCGCCGCGGGAGTGCTTGTAAGCCAGCGATCGGCCGCGCTAGGGTGCGCGTCATTGCGAGCGCAAACGATGAAGCAATCCAGTTTCGCTGCGCGGGGGGAGACGGCTTGCGAACCATTCGAATAGGGTCCGGTGCGGGCTATTCCGGTGATCGTATCGAGCCTGCGGTTGAGCTCGCCGAAAAAGGCGACCTGCAGTATCTGGTGTTCGAATGCCTGGGCGAGCGCACGGTGGCGCTGGCGCAGCAGGCACGCATGAAGAATCCCGATGGCGGTTACGATCCGCTGCTCGAGGAGCGGATGCGCGCGGTGTTGCCGGTCTGCGCCGGCAAGGGCATCAAGATTGTCACCAATATGGGCGCAGCCAATCCAGTCGCCGCCGCGCGCAAGACCGCCGAGATAGCGAAGTCGCTGGGTCTGTCTTCGCTGAAGATCGCCGCCGTGATCGGCGACGATGTGCTCGATGCCTGCAAGGCCGGCGACCTTCCCATCATGGAGTTTGACGGCACGATCAAGCAACTCGGCAACCGGCTGTTGTCGGCCAATGCCTATCTCGGCGCCGAGCCAATCGCGCAGGCACTCACCGCTGGCGCCGATATCGTGATCACCGGGCGTGCGTCGGATCCCGCGCTGTTCCTGGCGCCGATGATCCATGCTTTCGGCTGGGCGATGGACGACTGGAATTTGCTGGGGCAGGGCACCGTCGCGGGGCATCTGCTGGAATGCGCTGGTCAGATCACCGGCGGCTATTTCGCCGACCCCGGCCACAAGGATGTCGATGACCTCGCCCGACTCGGCTTTCCGATCGGCGAGGTCGGCGAAGACGGCAGCCTCGTCGTCACCAAGGTCGCTGGCTCCGGCGGAGCGGTGACGGCGCAGACCTGCAAGGAGCAGCTGCTCTACGAGGTACACGATCCCAAACGCTATCTGCAGCCCGACGTGGTCGCGGATTTCTCGCACGTGACGGTCGAAGAGATCGCGCCGGATCGCGTCCGCGTCAGCGGCGGGCGCGGCACCAAGCGCACCGAGACCCTGAAGGTCTCGGTCGGCTATATCGACAGTTTCATTGGCGAGGGCCAGATTTCCTATGCCGGCCCGGGCGCGCTGGCGCGCGGACGCCTGGCGCTGGAGATCGTTCGTGAGCGTCTGAAGCTCACCGCCGTCGCATCGAGCGAATTAAGGTTCGAGCTTGTCGGCGTCGACTCGCTGCACGGGGCTCAAATCTCCGCGCACGCCAACGAACCTTACGAGGTGCGCGTTCGCGTCGCCGGGCGCACCGAAAGCTTACGCGAGGCTGTCAGGATCGGCAACGAGGTGGAAACGCTTTATACCAACGGCCCGGCCGCAGGCGGCGGCGCGTGGAAATCGGCGCGCGATGTGGTTGCGGTGGCATCGGTCTTGCTGCGGCGCGAACTTGCGAAGCCGCAGGTCAAATTTGTGGGGCATGAATGACGAAACTGCGCGAGTTCGCCCATTCCCGCACCGGCGACAAGGGCAACACCTCCAATATCTCGGTCATCGCCTATGACGAGAAGCATTATCCGCTGCTGCTCTCACAGGTCACCAGCGCGCGGGTCAAGGCGCTGTTTTCCGGCTTGGTCGAGGGCGAGGTGGTGCGCTACGAGCTGCCGAATATCGCCGCCTTGAATTTCGTGATGAGCGGGGCGCTCGGGGGCGGCGTGACCCGATCGCTCGCGCTCGACGCCCACGGCAAATCGCTCAGTTCCGCGCTGCTCGATCTGGACATTGAAGACGCTCCCCATCAATAGTCCCCTTACCGCGACAAGCTCGGCCATGACGGATAGAGAGTGAACGATGAAGAACGCCCCGACCCTTGCCGCACTGGCCGACGATCTCACAGGTGGCCGCACCAGCGCCCGCAAGCTGGTCGACGCGTGTCTCGCCAAAATCGCCGACACCTCAGGCGAGGGCATACGCGCCTTTGTCCATGTCGACGCGGAAGCGGCGATCGAAGCCGCCGAAGCGATGGACCGGCTGCGCGAGGTCAAGGCGGCGCCGTCGCCATTCGCGGGCATTCCGATTTCGATCAAGGACCTGTTCGACATCAAGGGGCAGGTGACCCGCGCCGGCTCGCGCGCGCTCGACGGTTCGGCGCCGGCGGACGCCGATGCGCCCGCGGTGGCGCGGCTGCGCCGGGCCGGGTTTGTGGTGATCGGCCGCACCAACATGACCGAGTTCGCCTATTCCGGGATCGGCATCAATCCGCATTACGGCACGCCGAAGGGCGCCTGGCAGCGCAGTGTCGGCCATGTTCCCGGCGGATCGTCGTCGGGGGCTGCGGTGTCGGTCGTCGACGGCATGGCGCACGGCGCGCTCGGCACCGACACCGGCGGCTCCTGCCGGATTCCGGCCGCCTATAACGGCATCGTCGGCTTCAAGCCGACCCAGCGGCGGGTACCGCTCGACGGCGCGGTACCGCTGTCGTTCACGCTCGACAGTATCGGCCCGCTCGCGCGCACGGTGGCGTGCTGCGCGGC
>JAYSPJ010000678.1:0-2978 GCA_043722155.1 Bradyrhizobium sp. | reverse complement strand
TGCACGCTGTCGGCGATCGGCGCGATGAAGGTCAGCGACGTCACCGCGGCGGGATTGAAATCGTCGGCGCCGAGATAGCCGGTGGCGAACCAGCCTGCGGCCACCAGCAGGCCGACCGCGAGTCCGGCAGCGATCTGGCCCCAGGCGCGCTGGAACGGTGCGTGCGCGAATGCAAAGATGATCAGGGCGCCCGAGATCGCGGACGCCGCCAGCATGCGTGCGAAGGTCTCACTGAGGCCGAACGTCGACAGCAGCGCCGGCAAGGAGATGACGTTCGGCGCGCTCTGAGTCATTTGCAGCACCGTGATGCGGCCCGGCGCGATCAGGCCCTTCAACGTCATCTGCGCGGATATGCCGAGCACGATCACCACGACGAACGAGCGCAGATTGCCGCGCCCGAGCAGCACCAGCGCGCGCGAACCGCAGCCGTTCGACAGCACCATGCCGTAACCGAACAGCAATCCGCCGAACAACATCAGCGGCGCGGAAAACGACGGCTGCAGGTAGATCGTCTTGCCGAGATCGACGACTCCCCCGGCGGCGAGAAGCTGCGTTGCCGCGATCGCGACGCCCAGCGCCATCGCATAGGTCCGGACCAGACGGCTGTCGCCGTCGGCCCACCAGCCGCGCAGGCCGGAGAGCAGACAGAAGCCGCTCAACAGGCCCACTGCACCATAGGCAAGCCCGATCAGAAGTCCGCTCACCACGACAATATTGTCCACGACCGGCACTGGCTTTTCCCTTGGCTTCGCGGCCAGAACGGCCGACACGGCTTGGATAAGCCGCAAAATCCGCTCTGCTATAACGTCCCAGGCATAGGCCAGTCCACGTCACGCACGCACAAAGAATGAAGCTGTGGTGCCCTGCGCCGCAGGGAGAATAAAACCTTCGCTCTCAATCGAAATGCGATTGATTTCGTTCCCGCCGCGGGTGCTCAAAAAATGGAGGAATCAAGCGACGCTAGGCCGGCCGCAGGACCACGCGGTCGCGCGAGGAACCGGCGACCGCGAGGAAGGCGGCCTTTGCCTGTTCCAGCGGATAGATCGCACTAGGCAGAATCGGAAACGGCTTCAGATGCCCGCTGGCGAAACCCGGGCCGATTTCCCGGAGCACCGCCCCGGTGGCGATCGATGACAGCCCCAGCGTATCGATACCGACATAGGTGTGCTGTCCCCGATAGAACTCCAGGATGTTGAATGGCACGATGCGGTCGATGGCGGCGATCAGGATCTGACGTCCCCGCAAGGCGAGCGATTGGTGCGCCGCCTGAAAGTAGGGATCGCCGACGGTATTGAATACGATGTCGGCGCCCTTGCCATCCGTGAGTTCGCGGACGCGCGCGGCGACATCGTTCACCGAAGCGTCGATCACTTCGACCTTGCCATTGGCGTGACCGGCATAGGGTTCGCTTTTGCGTACCACGCCGATCACGCGGGCGCCGTGCCAGCTCGCGATCTGCACGGCGGCCTGGCCGACCTTGCCGTTGACGCCCATCACCAGCACGGTGTCGCCCGGCTTCGGCATGCCGGCGCGGCGAAGGCCTTCCATCGCGGTGACGAACGGCACGCCGATCCCGGCGGCCTCCTCCCACGAGATATTTCGAGGCTTCTCCACCACGGCTTCGGTTTCCACGGCGAGATGCGTGGCGTGGGTGCCGTCACGCCGGATCCCGAGGTCGCCTGATGAGCCGAACACCTCGCGCCCGATCCAGTCGGCCGGCCCGTCGATCACGAAGCCGGCGTAGTCGCGGCCGGGCGTGCGCGGAAACACCGCGTAAGGCATCAGACCGGTGGCGGCTTTCACGTCGGATGGATTGACCGCCGCCGCCTTGACCTCGATCAGCAACCCGTTCGCACCCCGCGACAGCGGCCGCCGCTCGACCCTGGGGGCGAGCGAAGCCGGATCGTCAGCCTTCGCCTGAAGGCGCACGCAGCGCGCCTCCACGGTAACAGGCGGACCATTCGGTTTTGGGGGCGCAGGTATCATGGGTCTTCCCGATTTGTGGTGACTTCCGTCGGTTTGACGCCCGCAGGGATCGTTGACACCATGGTAGCTTCGCATCATGACTAGCCGACTGATCGGTTAGTTCAAGAGGCTTGTTCCAACAGGTCCGCACCGACCCGGGGAGAACGCATTTGCATCCGATCATGGCCGCGGGGAGACCGAAGTGAACGTCAAGGCCACGCTGTCGCCGGACGACCTCGCGCGTGCCTGCGCCGATGCGATGTGGCGGAAAGACGACGCCAGCAAGGGTCTCGGCATGGCGATAGCGGAGGTCGGGCCGGGCCAGGCGACCCTGACGATGACGATCCAGCCGCACATGGTCAACGGTCAGCGCATCGCGCATGGCGGTTTTATCTTTTTGCTGGCGGATTCGACCTTCGCCTTTGCCTGCAACTCCCGTAACGAGCGCACCGTGGCGGCGCAGTGCGACATCACCTTCATTAAACCCGGCAAGCTCGGTGACCGGCTGGTGGCGACGGCGCGGGAGATTTCGCGCAGCGGGCGGTCCGGCATCTACGACGTGCGCGTCACCGTCGACGATGTCGTGATTGCCGAGTTTCGCGGCCATTCCCGCACCGTCGGCGGCGCCTGGCTGCCGACCGAAGCCGATGCCACGTCGAAATAAGGGACTGACTTGGGAAACTCGCCAGGAACCACGCAATGACTTTGACGAACCCGCGATCCAGCAGCAGCGGCTACAGCGCCGAAATGGACCAGGCCGAGCGGGCGTCCCGCGACGAGATCACGGCGCTGCAGACCAAACGCATGGCATGGACGCTGGCGCACGCCTACGACAACGTCGCGCACTACGGGAAGGCTTTCGACAAGGCCGGCGTGCATCCCAAAGACTTCCGGCAACTGTCGGACCTCGCGAATTTCCCGTTCACGGTCAAGACCGACCTGCGCGACAATTACCCGTTCAATATGTTCGCGGTACCGCGCGAAAAACTGGTCCGTGTCCACGCCTCTTCCGG
>JAYSPJ010000677.1:0-7718 GCA_043722155.1 Bradyrhizobium sp. | reverse complement strand
GCCTCGCCGCCTGCCTGCTGGTGCTGCAATACGACATCCATCCCTTCGTCGGGCTGTCGTTCGGGCCGATCACCTTCCTGATCTGCGTGCTGGGCGGGCTCGGTAACTTCGTAGGCGGCTTCGTGGCGGCGTTCGTGTTCGCCGAAATCATCTCGCTCGGCGGGCTGTTCTCCGATCTCGAATGGGGTTACGTGCTGGCCTTCGCCTTTTTCATCGTCATGATGTTCATCCGGCCCGCCGGGTTGCTGGCGAGGCGCTCGTGACCGTACGACATATTTTTCCCTGGATTGCAGGTGCGGCGCTGATCGCGCTGCCGTTCGTCTATCGCGAGCCCTACCATCTGCACATTCTGATTCTGATCCTGATCTGGTCGTTCGCCTATACGTCATGGTCGATGATGGGCCGCTTCGGCTTGGTGTCGCTGGGACATGGCGGCTTCATGGGCGTCGGCGCCTATGTGACGGCGCTGTTGTGGAATCATTTGGGGGTATCGCCGTGGATCGGGATTCCCGTCGCAATGGTCGCCGCCGCCGTGCTGGCGGTGATCGTGGCCTATCCGTGCTTCCGCTTCCGCATCACCGGCCACTATTTTGTTCTGGTCACGCTGGCGCTGTCCGGCATCGTGCTGCAGGTCATTACCGCGACGCGCGACTATACCGGCGGCTCGCTCGGCTACACGCCGGACCGCACCAAGGGCAGCCAGCTCTGGGCGCTGCAATTCGACGACAAGGTCACCTGGTACCTGATCGCGCTCGGGGTCTGGGCGGTGGGCCTGGCGATCTGGAAGTGGGTCGACCGCAGCATGGACCGCTACGCGCTGGAGGCGATCTCCGAGGACGAGGACGCCGCCGCCGCGGCCGGCGTCAACGTCACCTGGGAAAAGCTCAAGATCACGCTGATCTCGGCGCTGATGACCTCGCTCGCCGGCGCGCTGTACTGCCAGTACCAGATGTTCATCTCGCCCGACACGGTGAGCGGCATCTCGGTGTCGCTGCAGATGGTGTTCGCCGTCATCGTCGGCGGCCTCTACGTCTCGCTCGGGCCGACCATCGGCGCCATCATCACCATCCTGCTGGCGGAAATCCTGCGGATCGGCTTCGGGACCAAGGCGGTCGGCTGGGACAATCTGGTCTACGGCGTGCTGCTGGTGGTCTTCATCATATTCCTGCCCAAGGGGATTTTGGGCAGCATCATCGACAGGGTGAAGATGGCGCGGAAGGCGTAACCGCAGTCGTCGTATTACTGGCCGACATTGCGAGGAGCGAAGCCACGAAACAATCCATTTCGTTGCCGCGCAAAGCTGGATTGCGTCGCTTCGCTCGCAATGACGGCTTCGAGAGCGATCGCCTCTTTACGCCCCCACGAACACCAGCAGCGTGCCGTTGGCAGCCTTCGGCGCGACGCACACCGCATCGCCACTGCGAACAGCGGCGCTGCCGGCCGTCTTCGCCGCAGCGGCGAGATCGGAGGTCGCGATCACCATGCCGGCGCTGCCGCGCTCGGGTAATCCCGCGAACGAAACTTCCGGATAGCGCCGGGCCAGCTGATCTTTGGTGAGAAAGACAAAATCGGCGCGGTCCGAGCCCGAGGGCACCGCGATGGCGCCGTCCGGCTCCGCCCTGACGCTGCCGTCGATCAGCCGCACGAGATGTGCGGCTTCCTTTGCCGGCTCCGGCGAAACGATCAGCACCTGCTTGAGACGCTGCGCCCCATTGGCGTGCTTCATCAGTTCGGGAATCCAGACGGTTTCCCGCGTCTTGTGCTGACAGGCAAAAATCCGCAGGCCGCCCGGTGCTTCCGCAACCGGCCATTGAAAGGTGGTAAATCTGGCCGCCGACAGGCTGCCATCCGGCATCGTTACCGGGCGCTCGAAATCGGTCGGTCCGATCGGCTCGAAGCCGCGTGCCCGGATCTCCTCGGCGCCATCGGCCGAATCCACCGCCGTGAAGGCAATGCGTTCGATGCCTTCGCGGTTGGCGAGACCGGCTCGCGCCGGCGCGTTGTGTTCGGTTTCGGTCAGAACGCCGAGCAACTCGATGTAATCAGGGTCGAGCATGATGGTGTAGTTGCCCGATCCCATCTTGGCGCTGTGAGTGCCGCGCGGCGAGATGGTGAAGCCGAGCCGCTTCCAGTTGGCGGCGGCGGCATCGAGGTCTTTGACCATGACCACGGCATGATCGATTCCGATGACATTCTTGAGCGTCACTCTGTTGTTTCCCCGGCGTGAATTGGGCTCTAAGCTAACCAGATCATCGACGGCAAGGAAAGCATAACGATGGATACCGCAACCGTGCGCTGGCCCGACTCGCTATGGGCAGCTGCAACGCCGCCCGGTCCGGAGTTGCTAGAACTCCTGGGCTCCTCGGCAGCCGACGTCATCGTCATCGGCGGCGGTTTTACGGGCCTGTCGACGGCGCTGCATCTGCGCGAGACCGGCGTCGACGTCGCCATCGTCGAGGCCATGGAGCCGGGCTGGGGCGCCTCGGGGCGCAACAACGGACAGGTGATTCCGACCCTGTCGCGGCCCGATCCCGAGGATATCGTCGCGAAACACGGCGCGGTGGGAGAACGTTTCGTCGCCTTGCTGCGTGACAGCGCTTCCACGCTTTTCGATGTCGTCAGGCGTTATCAGATCCAGGCCGAGCAGGAACAGGCCGGCTGGGTACAGCCGGTGCATTCGCCGGGGCGGATCAAGATCGCCGAACGGCGGGTGCGGCAATGGTCGAAATTCGGTGCCGATGTCGAGATGCTGTCGCGCGACCAGACCCGGCAGATGCTGGGCTCGGATGCCTGGTTCGGCGGCTTCTGGAACAAGACCGGCGGCCACATCAATCCGCTGGCGTTGTCGCGCGGCCTCGCCCGAATCGTGCTGGAGCAAGGCGGCCGGATCTACGCGCGCTCGCCCGCGATCTCGTTCGAACGGCGTAACGACCGCTGGGTGGTGAAAACGGAAAAGGGCGAGATCAGCGGCCGGGCCCTGATCGTGGCGACGAATGCCTACACCGGCGAATTCTCCAAAACCCTGATGCCCGGCATCGCGCACGAAGTCATGCCGGTATTGTCCTGGCAGATGGCGACTCAGCCGCTATCGGAGACGGCGCGGAAAACCATCATCTCCGGCCGGCAGGCGATGTCCGATACCCATGGCGAACTCTATTTCGCGCGCTACGACGCGCGACATCGGCTGGTCACCGGCGGCGCCGTGATCGGACCGGGCAACAAGGCGGAACGGATCAAGCAGCGTGTCGCGGACCGCCTGCAACGGCTGTGGCCGCAGATCGGGCCGGTCGAATTCGACTACGTCTGGAACGGCTATGTCGGGATGACCACGGACTTCCTGCCGCGCATTCATCGCCTCGGGCCCGACGCCTATGGCTGGACCGGCTGCAACGGCCGCGCAGTGGCACTGTCGATCGCGCTCGGCGACGAACTGTCCAAGGCGGTGCGCGGCGTTGCCGAATCCGATCTGGCGCTGCCGTTCACCGATCCGGTGCCGATCCCCGCCCATGGCTTGCTGCGCAAGCTGGCGCCGTTGATGCTGATGGTCTACCGGCGCCGCGACGCGCGGGAGATTGCCTGAGGCACTATCGTCATGTGAACAACGACGTCTCGTGCTTTCTGGCAAAATCGCCACCGGGAATCGAATCCAGCAGCGCCTGCGTGTAGGGATGCTGCGGACGGCCGAACACATCGCCGGCCAGCCCCTGCTCCACCACCTCGCCGTCCTTCATGACGGCAACGAGGTCGCAAATCTGTGCGGCTACCCTGAGATCATGGGTAATGAATACGATGGAAAGGCCGAGCCGCTCGCGCAACCCGGCGAGCAGTTTCAGGACCTGCGCCTGCACCGATACGTCGAGCGCCGAGACCGCCTCGTCGGCGACCAGGACTTCCGGACGCAATGCCAGCGCACGCGCCAGGCCAATGCGCTGACGCTGGCCGCCGGAGAATTCGTGCGGAAAGCGGTCGCTGGCCGACTGATCGAGCCCGACCAGGGCGAACATTTCCTTGGCGTCCGCGATGGCCTGCGCCCGCGGGGTGCCGTGCACGATCGGACCCTGCGCGACCAGGTCCGCCGCCTTGCGCCGGGGGTTGAGCGACGAAAACGGATCCTGAAACACCATCTGGATATGGCGGGTTTCGCGGCGAACTTCTTCGCGCGTCAGTTTTGCCCAGTCCTTGCCCTCCAGCACGACCGAGCCCGCGTCCGGATCGATCAGCCGGACGATGCAGCGGGCGAGCGTCGATTTTCCGGATCCGGATTCGCCGACAATCCCGAGCGTCGCACCGCGCGGCAGTTTGAGCGACACATTCTTCACCGCCGGCGTCACGCGCACGCCGCGCCCCAAAAATCCGCCGGTGCGATAGGTCTTCGAGACGTTGTCGATGGTCAGGATGATTTCGTCGGACAGTTTTCGCGGCGGTGGCGCGGTCAGCGGCGGGACCGCCGCGATCAGCTGTTTGGTGTAGGGATGTTGCGGGCGGTAGAGCACCGAGGCGGCATCGCCCTGCTCCACGATATGACCCTGCTGCATGACCGCGACGCGGTCGGCGATTTCAGCGACGACGCCAAAGTCGTGGGTGATGAACAGGACCGCGGTCTTCTTGCGTTTCTGCAACTCCCGGATCAGCGTCAGAATCTGCGCCTGCGTGGTGACGTCGAGCGCGGTGGTCGGTTCATCCGCAATCAGGAGCCTGGGATCGAGCGCCAGTGCCATCGCGATCATGGCGCGCTGGCGCTGACCGCCCGACAATTCGTGCGGATAGACCTTTGCTGCGCTTTGGGGATCGGGAATGCGTACGTCTTCGAGCAGCGCCAGCACCTTTGTGCGGATGGCGGCGCTCGACAGGCCGGTATGGATCGAGAACATCTCGCCGATCTGGTCGCCGATGGTGCGCAGCGGATTGAGTGCCGTCATCGGTTCCTGGAAGATCATCGCGATGCCGGCGCCGCGCACGGCCCGCATCTCCGCCGTCGTGGCGGTCGCCAGATCGCGGCCCTCGAACATCACGCGGCCCGCGTCGATGCTCACCTCATTCGGCAGCAGCTGCATGATGGCGTTGGCCATGACCGACTTGCCGGAGCCGGATTCGCCGACCACGCAAAGAATTTCGTTGGCGGCAATGGAGAGCGACGCGCCGGACACCGCATGCGACCGGTCCGCGCCGGCAGGCAGCCGCACGCCGAGCCCTTCGAGGGTCAATATGGCGGCGGTCCGTTCCGTCATCGCCCCTTGAGCCTCGGGTTCAGCGCATCGTTCAATCCCTGTCCGACCAGCGACACCGCGAGAACCGTGACCAGGATCGCAATGCCGGGGATCGCCGAGACGTACCACTGCACCCGCAGCACGTCGCGGCCGAGGCCGATCAGGTTGCCCCAGGACGCCACGTTCGGATCCGACAGGCGGAGAAAGGCCAAGGCGCTTTCGAGCAGGATCGCAACCGCCATGATGACGCTGGCGTAGACGATGATCGGCGGCAAGGCATTGGGAAGGATCTCGCCCAGGATCAGTTGAATATCCTTCATGCCCAGGGTCCGCCCGGCCTGCACGAATTCCCGGTTGCGCAGCGACAGGAATTCGGCGCGCGTCAGCCGGGCCGGCGCCGGCCACGACACCACGCCGACGGCAATGGTCACTGTGGTCAGGGTCGAGCCGAACACCGCGACCAGCACCAGCAGCAGCACGAAGTTGGGCAGCGTCTGGAACGCCTCGGTGATGCGCATCAGCACGTTGTCGACCCAGCCGCCATAATAGCCGGCGAAGGCGCCGATCAGAATGCCGATCGCAATGGCAATGGCGGTAGCGACCCCCCCGATCAAGAGTGAAATGCGCGCGCCATAGAGGATCTGGGCGGCGATGTCGCGGCCGGAATTGTCGGTGCCCAGCAGGAAGCGCGGATTCGAAAGCGGCCAGATCAAGGGACGTCCGGCCAGCGCCAGCGGCTCGCGCGGATAGAACCAGCTGGCGCTGACGGCCATGGCCACCACGATCAGCAGCAATACCAGCCCGGTGACGGCGGCGGGACTGCGAAAATATCGTTTGACCGCATCCACCTCGTCAACCCTCCGCCGCAATGCGCGGATCGAGCCGCGCATAGACCAGGTCGACGGCGAAATTCACGATAATGACGAGCAATGCCGAGACGAAGACGATGCCCAGGAGCGTATTGAGGTCGCGCTGCACGACGGATTCGTAGGCGAGACGGCCGAGGCCGGGCAGCGAAAACACGCTCTCGACCACGACCGAACCGCCCAGCATCGTCCCGGCCTGCAGTCCGATCAGCGTCACCATCGGCAACAGGGCGTTGCGCAGCACGTGCCGGATCACCACGCGGGTCTCGTCGAGCCCCTTGGCGCGCGCGGTTCGGACATAATCGAGGTTGAGCACCTCGAGCATCGATGCGCGCATGATGCGCAGGTAAATGGCGAGGAAGATCAGCCCGAGCGTCAAGGTCGGCAGCATGAGGTGACGCGCGATGTCGAGCGTGCGCCAGATGCCGGTCTGCAGCACGCCGATGTCCTCGAAGCCGCCGGCCGGCAGCCACTGCAGATAAATCGAAAACATTACGATCGCCATCAGCCCGAACCAGAATGACGGCGTGGCGTAGAAGATCAGCCCGAGAATCGAGATCACCGTGTCGGGCCACCGGTTGACGCCGCGCGCGGCGATGACGCCGAACACAATCCCGAAAAAAAAGGCGAACGACAGCGACGCCGTCATCAGCAGGATGGTCGGTGGCAGGCGTTCCAGAATGACCGATGCGACCGGCTTGCCATAGATCGAGGAGAAGCCGAGATCGAGCCGGATCAGGCGCCAGAGGTAATTGCCGAGCTGCGCTGGTATGGACAAATCCAACCCGTAGAACTTGCGCAGTTCGCGCGCGGTGGCGGCGTCGCCACCGCCCATCTGGGCCATCATGGCGTCGACGGTGTCACCGGGCGCGAACTGCAACAGCAGAAATACGCCGATCAGGATCAGGACCAGGGTCGGGATCGAGGCGGCCAGACGCCGCCCCGCGAGTCTCAAGATGCGCATCGGGCCATCTTGTCGGAGTTTACGTCACGCGGAAAGCCAAAGATCGTGCCAGCTCGACGACCCCCAGCGTGGCGTGTTGGAATGATTGCGCGCCTTGGCGCTGATCACGGTCACGAAGATCTGCTCGATCGGCATCCAGACCGGCAGTTCCGTGTTCACCTCCTTGACGAAATTGGCATAGAGCGCTTTCCGCTTGGCCGGATCGACTTCGGTCGCGGCGTCATCGATGGTCTTGTCTACCGTCGCGTCCTGCCATCCCCACTGGTTGGTCCAGGGCGCGCCCTTGGGCTGGCCGGAGCGGTACCACACCGTGGTCGAGACCGCCGGGTCGTTGCGGTACTGGTGCCAGCCGGTGGCCAGATCGAAGGCGTGCTCGTCGTAGACCTGCTTGAGGAAGCCGCCGCCGTCGTTGCGCACGATTTCGACCGTGATGCCGATTTCGGACAGCGATTGCTGGATGAAGGTCGACCACAGCGAGATGTCCTCGCCCCATGGCGCGGGCAGCAGGCGCAGCGAGAAGCGGATTCCGCCGGAGCCTGCCTTGTATCCGGCCTCGTCGAGCAGGGCTGCCGCCTTGGCCTTGTCGTAGGGATATTGCGGCGTGTTCGCACCCGGATAGAAGTCGGTCGAGGTCGACGGGATCGGCCCGGTCCCGAGCTTGGCGAAATCGCCGAGGAAATT
>JAYSPJ010000676.1:0-3224 GCA_043722155.1 Bradyrhizobium sp. | reverse complement strand
CCTGCTCTACGGTCTGGGGGCCGTTCGGATTCACCAGCAGTGCGATCGCAGATGTCCTCGGCACCAGCTCCAGGATGATTCCGAGTCGCTTCGCGATCCGAGCGCTGGACATTCGGGTGACGCCGGTGACATTGCCGCCCGGCTTGTTCATGCCGGCGACGAGGCCGATTTCCACCGGGTCGCTGCCGGTCTGAAACACCACCGGGATCGTTGAGGTCGCCGCTTTTGCCGCAAGGCCGGGTGCCGGGCCGCGGGAGCCGACGATCACGTCAACCGGCCGGGCGGCCAGCTCTGCCGCGAAGGTTTTCAACTGATCCATCCGGCCTTCGGCCCAGCGATATACGATCGCAACGTTTTGACCGTCGGTGTAGCCGGTCTCGTTCAGGCCGCGGCGAAAACCGGCGAGATAGGCATCCATGCCCTTGGGATATCCACTATCCAGGAATCCGATCGTTGGAGTCGACGCCTGCTGCGCGTCGGCGGCGAGCGGCCACGCCGCCGCTCCACCAAGAGCCCACAGGAACTCGCGCCGCTTCATGTATGTCCCCGCCAGAACGCTCTCGTCGCGCGACAACATTCACCCAAATTACCTCAGATTTCAACGAGGCCGGCCCTTGTCCGCCGGTTGCAGCCTGATGAAACCGGCATTGCGCCGCTTCGGTTAGAGCAAACTGATCACAAACCGGCCGCCGACGATGAAAAGGTAGCACCCGAACGCCATTTCCAGCGTGCGCTTTGACATCGCATGCGCGGCCCTGACGCCGAGCGGCGCGGTCAACAGGCTGGTCGGCATGACAAGCACGGCGCCGATCAGCGAGACGTAACCGAGCGCGAACGGCATTTGCAGCGCGGCGACCTCGGGATAATGCGCCGCCGCGGGCCAGCCGGCATAGACATAACCGATCGCGCCGGGGATCGAGATCAGCACGGCGAGCGCCGAGGAGGTCGCGACCGCCTGATGGATCGGCCGGCCGTAGAAGGTCATCAGCAGGTTCAGGAATAGTCCGCCGCCGACCCCCATCAAGGTGGAGAGAAGTCCGACGACAAAACCGTAGACTTTCATCAGCGGCCCGTCCGGAAACGCGTCGCCCAGCTTCCAGTTTTCGCGCGCCAGGATCAGCCGCGTGGCCGCCGTCCACGCCACGGCCACGAA
The DNA here is from genome assembly GCA_043722155.1 of Bradyrhizobium sp. Lineage (GTDB taxonomy): Bacteria > Pseudomonadota > Alphaproteobacteria > Rhizobiales > Xanthobacteraceae > Bradyrhizobium. Next base: position 2,071 of record JAYSPJ010000676.1, on the reverse strand, counting down.
CACGATTTTGAACAGCCGTTCCGGCGCGTAGCGGGCGGTGACGCTGCCGGCGAGCACGCCGACCACGATCGGCAACACCCACGCCCTGAGAATCTTCATATCGACCGCGCCGCGGGCGTAATGGGCGCGAAACGAGCTGATCGAAGTCGGAATGATGATGGCGAGCGATGTGCCGATGCACAGCGGCATCCGTACCTCGAGCGGCACCCCGGCCAGCCGAAAGCATTCGTAAAACACCGGCACCAGGATGGCGCCGCCGCCGATGCCGAACAGGCCGGCGAGAAACCCGGCCAGTGCCCCCACGGCCATCAAGAGCAGCGCCAGCTCGACAAGCTCCGAGACATCAAGCCCAGCGATGGCCATCTCCGGTTTTCCTTCGTCTCGCGGCTAGCCTGCGCGCGTTCATGAATCGTGCTTCAGGTATACCAGCCAGCAGCGCCCGCCGACCTTGTCAACGCCCACAATTGCAGGGCTCATCCATAGGTGTGAACCATGGTTCGGAATTGGCGATTTCGTCGTTGCACTCATTGTTTCGACTTCGTAAATAGACTTCGTCTATCGCGATCCCCGAAGGGCCCTGCGCCGGCCCGCCAACCGTCAAAGCCGCCGATGACCGCCAGGATCGAACGACCGCTTTCGCCCCATTTGCAGATCTACCGCTGGACCCTGACGATGGCGCTGTCCATCGTGCATCGCTTGACCGGCGTCGCGCTGTATTTCGGCACCCTGCTGCTGGCATGGTGGCTGATCGCGGCGGCCTCCGGCCCAGGCGCCTATGCCAATGTGCAGGCCTTTACCGGCAGCATCATCGGAAAGCTGATCGTATTCGGCTACACTTGGGCGTTGATGCATCACCTGCTCTCCGGTCTCCGGCATTTGGTCTGGGACCTCGGCTACGGCTTCAAGGCGAGCGAACGTGAAGCGCTGACCTGGGGTGCGCTGATCGGCGGGATTTCGCTGACCGTGCTGGTGTGGATCGCCGCCTATGCGATCGGAGGCGGCCGATGACCGCGCCGAATTCTCCGCCGAAAACCATGCGGACCCCGCTCGCCCGCGTCCGCAGCCTCGGCGCCTCGCATTCCGGCACGTCCGACTTCTGGCGCCAGCGCATCACCGCAGTGGCGATGACGCTGTTGATCGTGCCGGTCATCGTGGTGGTCCTGATGCTGCTCGGCCGCAACCAGGCCGGCGCCGCGCAGATTCTCGGCTCGCTGCCGATCGCGATCATCCTGCTGCTGTTCATCATCGCCAGCGCCTGGCACATGAAGATCGGCATGCAGGTGGTGATCGAGGATTACGTCCATAACGAGAAGCTGAAGCTAGCCAGCGTGATGGCCAACAACTTCTTCTCGATCGCGGTGGCGCTGGCTTCGATCTACGCCATCCTCAAACTGTCATCTGGAGTTTAGCCCATGGCCGGAGGCGGAAATGGCAAGGGTAATGGCAAGGGTAACGGCGCAAACGGCACTGGAACATTTGCCAGCAACGGCCACGCCTATCCGATCGAGGACCATACCTACGACGTCGTGGTCGTCGGCGCCGGCGGCGCCGGCCTGCGCGCCGTCGTCGGCTGCGGCGAGGCCGGCCTGCGCACCGCCTGCATCACCAAGGTATTTCCGACCCGCTCGCATACGGTTGCCGCCCAGGGCGGCATTTCGGCGGCACTCGGCAACATGCACGAGGACAACTGGCGCTGGCATATGTACGACACCGTCAAGGGGTCGGACTGGCTGGGGGATCAGGACGCCATCGAATACATGGTGCGCAACGCGCCCGAGGCCGTCTACGAACTCGAACACTGGGGCGTGCCGTTCTCGCGCACCGAAGACGGCAAGATCTATCAGCGGCCGTTCGGCGGCATGACGCTGGACTACGGCAAGGGCCAGGCGCAGCGCACCTGCGCCGCCGCCGACCGCACCGGTCACGCCATGCTGCACACCATGTATGGCCAGGCGCTACGCCATTCCGCGGAGTTCTTCATCGAATTTTTCGCCATCGACCTGATCATGGACGACCAGGGCGTCTGCCGCGGCGTGATCGCGCTCAAGCTCGAAGACGGCACGCTGCACCG
>JAYSPJ010000675.1:0-4805 GCA_043722155.1 Bradyrhizobium sp. | reverse complement strand
CGCCCCCGGCGCCCGATGTTCTCAAGGACGCCAAAGCGTCATGAGCGCCGAGGACATCGAGGCCAGCAAAGCGCCGCTGATGGATCATCTGATCGAGCTGCGCTCGCGGCTGATCAAGGCGCTGCTCGCCTTCGGCATCGCGTTCATCTTCTGCTTCTTCTTTGCGAAACAGATCTACAACGTGCTGGTGTGGCCGTTCGTCTGGATCGCGGGTCCGGAAAACTCGAAATTCATCTACACCGCACTGCTGGAATATTTCCTGACCCAGCTGAAGCTGGCGCTGTTCGGGGCCGCTTTCATTTCGTTCCCGATCGTGGCGGCGCAGATCTACAAATTCGTGGCGCCCGGCCTCTACAAGCACGAACGCGGCGCGTTCCTGCCGTACCTGGTCGCAACACCGTTCTTCTTCGTGCTGGGCTCGATGCTGGTGTATTTCGTGGTGCTGCCGATGCTGGTGCGGTTCTCGCTCGGCATGCAGCAGGCCGGAAGCTCCGAGACCGCGCAGATCCAGTTGCTGCCGAAGGTCGGCGAGTATCTGTCGCTGATGATGTCGCTGATCTTCGCCTTCGGCGTCGCTTTCCAGCTGCCCGTCATCCTGACGCTGCTGGGCCGGATCGGCATCATCACCGCCAAGCAGCTGCGCGAGAAGCGTCGCTATTTCATCGTCATCGCCTTCGTCATCGCCGCCATCCTGACGCCGCCCGACGTCATCAGCCAGGCCTCGCTCGCGATCCCCCTGATGATACTGTATGAGGGCTCGATCTTCGCGGTGGTCATGGTGGAGAAGCGGGTAGCGGCCGCCGCCAAGGCGACCGCTGCCGCCGCGCCGCCCCCCGCAACCCCGCCGCCGCCCGAGGCCAATCCGGCGGAGTAGGGGCGCGAGCGTACTGCGTTCGCCCCAATGCTGGTTGTCATCCCCGCCTCCGGCGAGCCCGATGACAGCCTCCAGCGCGGATCCGGTACGCCGCAGGTTCACGGCACGGTCACGACTGCTCTGGAATACTGGATCGCCCGCTTTCGCGGGCGATGACGGATGTGGTACGGGATTCGCACCGAAAAATGTCGACGCAAAGGTTGACAGTTTACGCGCTCGCCTCAGGACTGAATTGCCATGCACGACATCAAATCGATCCGCGACAACGCCAATGCTTTCGACGCCGGCTTGAAGCGGCGCGGGCTGGAGCCGCTGTCGCCGTCGCTGCTGGCGATCGACGAGAAGCGCCGCGCGGCGATCCTCAAGTCGGAGCAGGCGCAGGCGCGGCGCAACTCCGCATCGAAGGAAATCGGCGACGCCAAGAAGGCGAAGGACGACGCGCGCGCGAGCGCCCTGATGGCCGAGGTCGCCGAACTGAAAACCACGATGCCGGAGCTTGAAGCTGCGACCAGGGCGGCGGACGAGGAGCTTGCCACTGCTCTCGCCGCGATTCCGAACCTGCCGCTGGACGAGGTGCCCGAGGGTGTCGACGAGCACGGCAATGTACAGCGCCATGTGTTCGGCAAGATACGCAATTATGCCTTCACGCCAAAGCCGCATGACGATCTCGGCGGCGCGCTGGGATTCATGGATTTCGAGACGGCGGCGAAATTGTCCGGCGCGCGCTTCGTGGTGCTGAAGAAGGGGTTGGCGCGGCTGGAGCGCGCGATCGGGCAGTTCATGCTCGACCTCCACACCAACGAGCACGGTTATGCCGAAATCAATCCACCACTGATGGTCAATCCAGCAGCGATGTACGGAACGGGTCAGCTGCCAAAATTTGAAGACGACCAATTCTATACAAACTCACTTGACGGGCTTCATCGCATTTCAGCGTTGACAACCACGGTCCTGGATCAGGTCAAGGATCCGTTCAGTGAAGCTTTCAAACAGCGCTTGTCCGAGAATATGAAGTTCGAAGGCCGTTGGCTCATCCCCACCGCCGAAGTGCCGCTGACCAACCTCGTGCGCGAATCCATTCTCGACGAGAAGGAATTGCCGATGCGGCTGACGGCGCTGACACCGTGCTTTCGCGCCGAGGCCGGGGCCGCCGGGCGCGACACCCGCGGCATGATCCGCCAGCATCAATTCACGAAAGTGGAGCTGGTCTCGATCACGACACCGGAGAACGGCAAGGACGAGCACGAGCGCATGCTGGCCTGCGCCGAGGAAGTGCTGCGGCGGCTCGATCTGCATTACCGCGTGATGACGCTCTGTGCGGGCGACATGGGGTTTTCGGCGCAGAAGACCTGCGACATCGAGGTCTGGATGCCGGGCCAGGGTGAGGGGGGCGCCTATCGCGAAATCTCGAGCTGTTCGCTGTGCGGCGATTTTCAGGCCAGGCGCATGGACGCGCGCTACCGCGAGCCCGACGGCAAGCCGCGCTTCGTGCACACGCTGAACGGTTCCGGCACCGCGGTCGGCCGCGCGCTGATCGCCGTGATGGAAACCTACCAGCAGGAAGGCGGCTCAATCGCCGTGCCCGAGGTGCTGCAGCCCTATATGGGCGGGGTGAAAGTCATCGCCCGCGATCAATAGGATTCGGTCGAGTTTTGACGCACAATCCGCGCGCCGGGTGTTGCCTGCACCGCACCGCGCGGTATCTTCGTTGGGGCCGGCAGCGAGCCCCTGAAGGAAGCGAAGACCGACTATGGCGTTGCACCGCGACATCTACTGGGTCGGCCGGCAATGGGCCGTCACCGGTTACGGGATGCAGGCGGTCGATCCAAAGCTGAAGGGCCAATTCGATATCGAGGCCACCCGGCTGTGGGACGACGGCCTTTCGGAAAGCCTGAATGCCGGGGGATGGATCAATCGCGAGGATTTCGCCAAGGCGCTGTCGGTCGCGCAAGCGCGATATCCGCAGCCACCCCGAGAAGCCGCGCCGCCTGAGCCGCCTCAGGAGAGCGTTTTAGACCTGAAAGACAGCGCTCCGATGGCGCCGCCGAAACCGGTGGTTCAACGATTTGCCATGCGGATCGAACGCTGGCCGGCCAAATTCCTGCGGCCTTGGCGCGCGCGCGTTCGGCGGTAGCGCCCCCCGGGGCTGCCGCGCCCCGGCGATTGGCTGGCAATTGAATCGCAGTGTCGCGAGGCCGCCGTCCAACCGTTCACTCTTACGTTTCCAATGTTTTTCAAAGTGAGCGGTTTTGACCACAGCCTGCACTGCGGGAACGGTCATTCTCAACCATCGCCGTCTGCTCCCTGGCAGATTCGGTAACAAATCAGTCCAGGTGCATCATGCCCGAATACCGGTCGGTATCGTCAGCGCATATTTCCGCGATCGAGCGACCGCGCTGCGCGAATTGCCGGCAGAACCGCATGCTGCTCTCGAAGCTCGAGCAGGGACCTGCCGGTTTCGACTACCGCAGCTTCGAGTGTCAGAAGTGCGGTCGCGTTGAAACGACGGTCGTCGTGAGTGACCCCATGACCTCGGACGCCTTGGGCTGGCTTGCCAGCGAACTCAAGCCGCCAACGTGAAGTTCGGCACTGGCGCGAAACCGTCGCGCGAAAGGGTAGGCCAGCACTTTCGCTGATCGCGGCATTGCTTGTCGCCGCCATTGTGGTGATTGCGCGATATTGATTCGGCGGCTCGCCGCTCCGGCCGGAGCAACTCTGTGTTCGGCAAACGGCCTCGGCGCTCACCGCTTGGGGTCTTTTCTTTGCTGGGGATGAGGCTCTTTGTCGCGTTTTTTGGCGGTATCCGGACCAGATTACCATTTCCGGTTGCGATTCATGTCGCTTACCGCACATAACGAGATTAAGATAATACATCACCGCACCGCCCCCAGGCTTTCGCCGGTGACTGAGAGTGTTGCGCTCCCGCCTCTGACGGACCAGCACCATGCTCGACGCGCCACAAATTCGGGCTGCCCAGGGCGACTTCGATCCGAAGGTTTTTCTTGGCCCGGCCGAACCGGGCCGGGCGACCGAGAAATACGCGAAAAACCAGAAGATCTTTAGCCAGGGCGACGTCGCCGACACCGTCTTCTTCATTCACAGAGGCAAGGTCAAGATCACCGTCTTGTCCGAGCACGGCAAGGAAGCGGTGGTCGGGCTTTTCGCCGAGGGACAGTTCTTCGGCGAGGCAGGTCTCGAGGGGGCCGCGATACGCACCACGACGAGTCATGCCATGGAGGATTGCCTGATCACGTCGATCACCAAGCCGGCCATGCTCGCGGCACTCACTTCGGAGCCGAAGTTTGCGATGTTCTTCATTGCCTGTCTGCTGTCGCGAAACAGCCGGATCGAAGACGATTTGATCGACCAGCTGTTCAATTCCAGCGAGCGGCGGCTGGCGCGACTGCTGCTGCTGCTCGCCAATTTCGGCCAGGCCAGCGGTGCGCAGCCGATTGCGATCAATCTCAGTCAGGAGACCCTGGCGGAAATGATCGGCACCACCCGATCCCGCGTCAGTTTCTTCATGAACAAGTTCAGGAAAAAGGGATACATCGACTACAACGGTCAGATCGAGGTTCATCGCTCGTTGCTGGATGCGGTGCTGCGCGATAAGCCACAGATCAGGGAAGACGAGTAACCCGCGCGCGACGTCTTCAGGCGAGATGACCGCCTGTCACACCATCCCTTGAGCGAGTGGCACGTCAGCCCCGATCGATCGCCATTTGAATGACGCCGCTTCATTCAGCGCTCGGCCCCACGACAAATTCCCGAAGAAACGTCGTGACCGGATGACGGCGGCCGAAGCGGCGGGCTGCCTGAAGGACAGCGATTTCGGTCGGATTTGCCGGGTTTGCCTCGGCGGCGATAGCCGGATAAGAGGGCGTATCGACCGTGATGGAATCGATTGAAAAGGGCGTTCAGCCGGATGCGA
>JAYSPJ010000674.1:0-2696 GCA_043722155.1 Bradyrhizobium sp. | reverse complement strand
GGCGCAGTCGCTGATCGCGCGCTACCGTCAGGCGGACCTGGACGCCGTGCTCACCGAGGTCCGTGGATTTTGGGATGAGATCGTCGGCGCAGTCCAGGTAAAGACGCCGGACCGGTCGATGGACATCATGCTCAACGGCTGGCTCGCCTACCAAACGCTCGCCTGCCGTGTCTGGGCGCGATCGGGTTTCTACCAAGCCAGCGGCGCCTATGGCTTCCGGGACCAGTTGCAGGACTGTATGGCGCTCGCCACGATCCGCCCATCGATAACCCGCGAACATCTCCTCAGAACCGCGAGCCGACAGTTCGTCGAGGGCGATGTCCAGCATTGGTGGCTTCCGCACTCAGGCCAGGGAGTGCGCACGCGCATATCGGACGACCGCGTCTGGCTCGCCTACGCCGTCGCGCACTATGTGAGAGTCACTGCCGACGCCCTCGTGCTCGATGAAGTCGTCCCTTTCCTGACGGGCCAGGCGCTGCAGCCAGGCGAGAGCGACAGCTTCTACCAGCCGACCGTCTCGGACGAGACCGCCAACCTCTACGAGCATTGCGCCCGTGCGCTGGACGCGAGCCTGGCGGTCGGCAACCATGGCCTTCCGCTGATCGGCGGCGGCGATTGGAACGACGGCATGAACCGCGTCGGCGAAGGCGGCCGGGGCGAGAGCGTCTGGCTTGGCTGGCTGTTGCACGCCGCTCTCGACGCCTTCGCAACCATCGCCGATGCGCGCGGTGACGCGACGCGGGCGGCGAACTGGCGGGAGCATATGCAAGCGCTGAAGACTGCCCTGGAAAGCGAAGCTTGGGACGGGGACTGGTATCGGCGGGCCTGGTTCGACGACGGCACTCCGCTAGGCTCGGCAACGAACGAAGAGTGCCGCATCGACTCTATTTCCCAATCCTGGGCAGTGATCTCCGGCGCGGCGCGGCCCGACCGCGCGGCCCAAGGTATGGGGGCCGTCGACCGCGAGCTGATTCTGCACCACGACGGGTTGGCATTGCTGTTCACGCCGCCCTTCGACCGCTCGCCGCTCGACCCTGGTTACATCAAGGGCTATCCGCCGGGCATCCGCGAGAATGGCGGCCAGTACACCCATGCCGCCCTCTGGTCCGTGATGGCCTTTGCAGGCCTCGGAGATGGCGACAAGGCGGCAGCGCTGTTCTGGATGCTTAATCCTATCAACCACGCCCGAACGCGCATCGACATGCACCGCTATAAGGTGGAGCCCTATGTCGTCGCCGCCGACGTCTACGCCGCACCCGGCCATGTCGGGCGCGGTGGCTGGACTTGGTATACGGGCGCGGCCGGCTGGATGCAGCGCGCCGGCGTTGAGAGCATCCTTGGACTTCGTATCGAAGGCAGCGTTCTGCGTCTTGACCCCTGCATTCCCAAGTCCTGGCCCCGTTTCGAGATCACACTCCGCCACGGCGCGTCACGGTACGAGATCGTGGTCGAGAACCCGCAAAGCGTGCAGCGAGGCGTCGCGGCGGCGGAGCTCGATGGCGCGAAGATCGCCGCGCGGCCGCTCGCCTTTCCACTCAAAGACGACGGCGCCATTCATCGGCTGCAAGTCCGGCTGGGCTAACGACGGAATAACGGGGCGACTAGGCGCCAGGCTGATCCCTCTTCTTACGGAGAGTTTGCCGCCCGGGTTATTTCGAGGCGATGCCAATCAGCGAATGGACTTCCATCACGACTCGCAAAAGCAAAATCAGCGCCTATCTAACAACTTAGATGGACTACGAGGCACGCAAGAGAGCGCGTCAGTGAGGTTGACCCAATGAGCGGCAAATACCCGATGAGCTTCCATCGCCGCATTGAACGCCGGTGGACTGAACGCATTGCATCGCTAAGACAAATCCGCGGTCAAATTGTTGTGGCAACCGAGCGTACATTGCAGCGCATGTTCAACCGTGACGGTTCGTTGATCCCAATCCCGGTAAGAGCGGTCGCGGGCCGGCGACGACTTAATCGGTGCCGATCACGTGATTGATTTTCCAAATCATAGTCGTTCATACGACCAAACGCGGCGTGCCGTGCGATTTTGGGGACATGACAGCGCTATAGAGGCGTCATTTTATATAGACGAAGAAGCATTGAGACGAATTGAACCAGACGCTCGCCCCGATGAGTCGGGCTTTCTGAAAGTATTCGACGCGGGCGGATGCCGCACGCCTGCAAGGTTTGAACCGCTCCGGGATGGGTCGTTCTCGGACGTTAACGCGCGCAGCTGCGAGGTCCGCTTTGCCCCTACGAACAGACATCGTCAGTTCGCCCTGTCGTTAGTCGAATATGAAAGAGCGCCACTTGCCATGACGGCCTGTTTAAAGCGCACGGTCTTCCCTCATCCAGCCAACTGCGTGACAGCTATGCGACATCCGCCACTTTGTAGCGGATGTCGATCTTTCCTCAGATTGCTTCATCATGCCCATGGCTTTATCCGTTTGCATCTTGCAACCAGCCATATCCTTTTTTGCCATCATCTCTTGCGCCTGCCCCTTGGGCGCTGGCCCTCCGTGCTCAAGATGCCCATCGCCTCGCGTCAAGCCCCAGCACGTCTCCGGGGCTGCGCGTCTCGCCGGACGCCTGTTTGCCGAACGTCCCAAGGCTTTCCGCCGATGGCTCAAATGGTTTGTGGCAAGCGCGCCGCCCGCCGCCAGCTTGGCAACGGATCAATTTTTCGGTTGCGCGAGAACTGA
>JAYSPJ010000673.1:0-4385 GCA_043722155.1 Bradyrhizobium sp. | reverse complement strand
GCCTCGCCGGCGCGATAGATCAGCGCGCGCAGCAGCTCGACCTCGGTCTGCAATTCCGCCAGCTTGAAGTGGACGATCTGGTTGTCGAGGATGCTCTGGCCGAACGCCTTGCGGTTGCGGGTGTATTCGATGGTCTCGGCGATGATGGTTTCATGCGCCTTGAGGCAGGCGGCGGCGCCCCACAGCCGCTCCTCCTGGAACTGGACCATCTGGTAGGTGAACCCCATGCCTTCCTCGCCGATGCGGTTGCGCTTCGGCACCCGCACCTCGTCGAAGAAGATCTGCGCGGTGTCGGACGAGCGCATCCCCATCTTGTCGAGTTTTCTCGCCACCTGCACGCCCCTGGTTTTCATCGGCACGCAGATCAGCGATTTGTTGCGATGTTTGGGGCCGTCGCCGGTATTGGCGAGCAGGCAGATCCAGTCGGCCTTGACGCCATTGGTGATCCACATCTTGCCGCCGTTGATGACGTAATCGTCGCCATCGGAACGGGCATGGGTCTTGATCGAGGCGACATCGGAGCCCGCGCCCGGCTCCGAAACGCCGATACAGGCGACCGCGTCGCCCGCGATCGCGGGCGCCAGGAATTCACGGCGCACTTCATCCGAGCCGAACCGCGCCAGCGCCGGCGTCGCCATGTCAGTCTGCACCCCGATTGCCATCGGCACCCCGCCGCAATGGATGGCGCCGAGCTCTTCCGCCATCATCAGGGCATAGCTGTAATCGAGCCCCTGGCCGCCGAACTCGACGGGCTTGTTGAGGCCGAGAAAGCCGAGATCGCCGAGCTTCTTGAACAGCTCATGCGACGGGAACTGCTCGGCTTTCTCCCATTCGTCGACGAACGGATTGATTTCCGCTGCGATGAACTTTTGCAGCGTGCTGCGGGCGTCGTCGTGTTCACTGGTGAAGAGCATGTTGTCATTTCCTCGTCATTCCGGGCTCGCCCGCCTCGTTTTGCCGTCTTCTCCCCTCCCCGCCACGCGCAAATGCGCGTGGGGGGAGGGGAGTTTAGAACTCACAACCCCATCTGCCGGCTCGCCAGGTCCTTCATGATCTCTTCGCTGCCGCCGCCGATGGCGTTGACCTTGACCTCGCGGTAGATGCGCTCGACCTTGATGCCGCGCATGAAGCCGGCGCCGCCGAAAATCTGCACCGCCTCGGAGGCGCAAAACGCCATGGTCTGCGTCGCCTGGTTCTTCAGCATGCAGATCTCGGCGACCGGGCTTTCGCCATGGTCGAGCCGCCACGCCAGCATTTCCAGCATGGCCTGCGTCGCCGCCACCTTCTGCGCCATGTCGACCAGCTTGTGCCGGATGACCTGATGCTGCGCCAGCGGCTTTCCAAACGTGTGCCGCTGCTTGGCGTAAGCGGTCGCTTCGTCGAGGCAGACCCGCGCCGCCGCGGTGCAGCCGGCCGCCATGGTCAGCCGCTCGCTGTTGAAATTATGCATGATGATCTTGAAGCCCGCGCCCTCCTCGCCGAGCAGATTGCCTGATGGAACGCGGCAATCGTCGAAATGCAACGTCGCGGTATCCGAGGCCCACCAGCCCATCTTCTTGAGACTCGTTCGCGACAGCCCCGGCGTGTCGCCCTCGATCACCAGCAGGCTCACCCCGCCGGGACCCGGACCACCAGTGCGTACCGCCGTCGTAATGTAATCCGCGCGCATGCCCGACGTGATAAACGTCTTCTCGCCGTTGACGACATAATGGTCACCGTCGCGCCGCGCCGAGGTGCGCAGATTGGCGACGTCGGAGCCGCCGCTCGGCTCGGTGATCGCCAGCGCCGAAATCTTCTTGCCCGACAGGATTTCGGGCAGCACCCGCGCCTTGAATTCCGGACTGCCGGCGCGCGCGATCGGCGGCGCGCCGATCGAGTTGCTCTTCAGGCTGGCGGAAACCCCGCCAGCGCCGGCCCGCGCCAGTTCCTGCACCGCGACGATCCACATGAAATTGTCGACCTCCGTGCCGCCATATTCCTCGGGAAAGCCGAGGCCCAACAGCCCGATGGCGGCGGCTTTCTCGTAAAGCACCCGCGGAAACCCGCCCGCCTCGTCCCATTCATGGGCGAAGGGTTCGATCTCCTTTTCGACGAAGCGGCGCACCACGTCGCGATAGGCTTCGTGTTCGGCGGTATAGAATGGGCTCGGCATCCGCTTCGCTCCCGTGATTCTTGTTGCGGCGCAGGATGCGCCGCAAACCGGCAGGCTAACTTGCGTCGAGTGGCTGCTGTCGTCCGCGCTGCCCCTGATCGCGCACGATACCAGCCACTCGACGCAAGACAGTATTCCGATACGCTCGCCAATGAACGCCACGGTGCAAAATCAGCACCCAAGCGGCCCAAAACCGCGATACTCCCAGGAGGAAGCCTTGCCGGTTCGCCATTACGACTGGATCGCCCATTTCGGCCGCCGCACGCCGGACAAGCCGGCGGTGGTCGATCTCGGCAGCGGGCGCACATTCACTTACGCGCAATTCGACGGCCGGATTTCGCGGCTGGCCGCGTATCTGCGCGAGCAGCTGAAGGTCAAGCGCGGCGACCGGGTCGCCGTGCTGGCGCTGAACACCACCGATACGCTGGAGGTGCAGTTCGCGTGCGGGCGGATCGGCGCGGTGTTCCTGCCGCTCAACACCCGCCTCACCGTGCCCGAGCTGCAGTACATCGTCGGCGACGCCGCGCCTGTCCTGATGATCCACGATTCCGAGCTGGCCGAGGTCGCGCTGTCCGTTGCGAAACTGTGCCGCGTGCCGTCCGCGCTGCAGCTCGGACCTGGCGGTTCCTACGAGACCGCGATCGCGTCGGCCGGGCCGCTCGATCGAGCGGAGATCGTGACGCTCGATGACATGTCCACGATCATGTACACCTCGGGCACCACGGGCCAGCCCAAGGGCGCCATCATCACCCACGGCATGACGTTCTGGAATTGCGTCAATCTCGGCGGACCGGCCTACATCTCGCCGTCGACGGTGCTGCTCACGGTGCTGCCGCTGTTCCATACCGGCGGACTCAACTGCTACACCAATCCGGTGCTGCATGCCGGCGGCACCGTGCTGATCATGCGCGCGTTCGATCCGGGCGCAGCACTGCAGTTGATCAGCGATCCCGCGCGCGGCATCAACCAGTTCTTCGGCGTGCCCTCGATCTACCAGTTCATGGCGCAGCACCCCGCGTTCGCGTCGTCCGACTTCAGCCGGCTGGTGATCGGCGGCGTCGGCGGCGCGCCGATGCCGGTACCGCTGCTGAAGGTGTGGGAAGCACGCGGCGTGGCGCTGCAGCAGGGCTACGGCATGACCGAGACCAGCCCCGCGGTGCTGACGCTCGACCGCGAGGATGCCGCGCGCAAGGCGGGCTCATCCGGCAAGCCGGTGCTGCATACCGAAGTGCGGATCGTCCGGCCCGACGGGTCGGATGCCGGCGTCGGCGAGCTCGGCGAATTATGGGTCAAGGGACCGAACATCACGCCGGGCTACTGGAATCGGCCGGACGCCAATGCATCGTCGTTCACCGACGGCTGGCTGCATACCGGCGACGCCGCGCGGATCGACGACGAAGGGTTCTACTACATCGTCGACCGCTGGAAGGACATGTACATCTCGGGCGGCGAGAACGTCTATCCGGCCGAGGTCGAAAACGTGCTGCACCAGCTCACCGCGATCGCGGAAGCCGCCGTGATCGGCATTCCCAGCGAACAGTGGGGCGAGACCGGCATGGCGATCGTCGCGATCAAGCCGGGCCACAGCATTACCGAGGCGGAGATCCACGCGCATTGCGAGTCCAACCTTGCCCGTTTCAAGCGCCCGCGCGTGATAAAATTCGTCGAAGCGCTGCCGCGCAACGCCACCGGCAAGATCCACAAGCCGACCTTGCGCGCGAATTTCGGCGCGGCGAAGGTGACGGATGGGAGCGTCTCTTACCCTCCCCTGGAGGGGGAGGGTCGGCTCGCATGAGCGCAGCGAAATGCGAGACGGGGTGGGGTGACGGTCTCTCAACGCGTACACCGCTCGACGCGATAGACCGTCACCCCACCCCGCCGCTCATTTCATTCGCGTCGACCCTCCCCCTCCAGGGGAGGGTAAGAGGACAGCGGCATAAACGGAGCAAACTCAATCGTACACGAAAGCAGGATCGTCGAGATCGATCGCCGGGAATTGGTCCTTCTCGGCCCAATAGTCCTGGCTGTGCTGCCATTCCGGCTTGTCGCCGCGCTTCGGCAACAGGTGCATGTCGCGCATCAGGTAGCCCGGATTGAAATTTTCCGGATCGATCCATGCATGCAGCGGCATGTTGCCTTCCTGCGGCCGCAGCGCGGGCACCACCTTCCGCACGCCCTTCTTCTTCATGTGGCCGAGCATGCGGCAGACGAAGTCCGCCACCAGATCGGTGCG
>JAYSPJ010000672.1:0-3603 GCA_043722155.1 Bradyrhizobium sp. | reverse complement strand
GCCGAAGGTGTTGCTCGCCGCCTTCGCCTCAACCGCTTTGTCTTGTTTCCGTTGATCGGAGGGATCGACCCCCTTTTCAATGAGTGTTCGTGCTTGATCGCGCCTCATCCGTGCATCGGCAAGAGAGGTGGCCGGATAGGTGCCGAGAGCGATCATTTTTTCGCGGCCTGCGAAGTGGTAGCGGAAGCGCCACTTCTTACTGCCATGCGGCTCGACCAGAAGGTGAAGACCGGCTCCGTCCGAGAGCTTGTAGGGCTTAATCTGCGGTGAGGCCTTGCTGATCGCGAAATGGGAAAGCGGCATGGGTACGGCTTTCGGGGCATGGGTACGATACTTGAGATCGTACCCATGATTTGTGGCGAAAGCACGGGTTTCCATGCATCGTGATGCGACAGTCACTTTCTACAAGTAACTGTTTTTGCGATGCTTTTGAGGTTCTATGCGAAGCTATGTGGAGGGGTATTGGTGCCCGGGGGCGGGATCGAACCACCGACACTGCGATTTTCAGTCGCATGCTCTACCAACTGAGCTACCCGGGCACGGCCCGGGGCTAAGGCCCGGGAGCGCCGGTTTATAGTCAGGCCGGGGGGCCGTGTCCACCCGCCTTCGCCTTCGGCTACGGCGCGGCAGGCCCGGCTTCGCCCGTGCCGTCAAATTACTGGAAAATCAAACGAATTGACGATTTCGCCGGCATCCTTGACGGGGCGAAGCGCCGAGCGGTTCGCGTCCGCCATCCCCATGCCAGGAACTCCATACTATCTGTGCATGGGGTTGTTTTCGATATTTTACTATTCCGCGTCCTCGTCCGCTTCCGGGCGGCCCGGAACGACGTAGGAGCCGGACAGCCAGCGGTTCAGGTCGACGTCCCGGCAGCGCTCGGAACAGAACGGCTTTGAGGCCTCGACGGCCGGCTTGCCGCAGATCGGGCACTTCTTCGCCGCCCCCTTGGCGAGGGCGGCGTCTTGGGGTGGCTCAGCTGGCATTGAGCCAGCCGAATCGGATCGGGAAGCCCTCGCCGCCGAGCAGCGTGACCGTCTCGTAGAGCGGCAGGCCGACGATATTGGTGTAGGAGCCGACCATCTTGACCACGAACGAGCCGGCGATGCCCTGCACGGCGTAGCCGCCGGCCTTGCCGCGCCATTCGCCGGAGCCGATATAGGCCTGGATATCGTCCTCGCTGAGGCGCTTGAAGCGCACCCTTGTCTCGATCAGGCGCTGGCGGAAGGCCTGCTTCGGCGTCACCAGGCAGATCGCGGTGTAGACGCGGTGGTTGCGCCCCGACAGCAGCCGCAGGCATTGCGAGGCTTCGTCGACCAGATTGGCCTTCGGCAGGATGCGGCGGCCGACCGCGACCACGGTATCGGCGGCCAGGATGAAGGCGCCGCGCAATTCGTCATCGAGCTGCACCGATTTGAGCGCGGCATCGGCCTTGGCGCGGGCCAGCCGGTTGGCGCAGGCGCGCGGCAGCTCGCCCCGCTTCGGGGTCTCGTCGACGTCGGCCGGACGCAGCGCATCGGGTTCGATGCCGGCCTGGTTGAGCAGGCCGAGCCGTCGCGGCGAACCGGAGGCGAGAACGAATTTGGGTCGGCCGAGCATGCGGGTTTTCGTCGACGGGAGGGCGGGGCGGAATTTGCGCGGAACCTATCGGAAGGGGCCGGGGGAGACAACCGGCTAACACATTATCGTCGCCCCTGCGAACGCAGGGGCCCATACGCCGTGCCGAAGCGGTTTAGGCAGGTAGCTGTCGCAACTTTCTTTTTCACCATGAACGCCGGTGATTATGGGTCCCTGCGTTCGCAGGGACGACAGAGTGGGCCCCCTCACCCGCTCGCAGCGCCGACCTTGGAAAACCGCTTGCGGATACGCAACAGCAGGGTGTCGCAGACCTCGCGATAGGCCTGCAGCTTCTGCTCGCGATTGCCTTCGGCGCCGGTGGGATCCTGGGTCGGCCAGTATTCCACCTCGGCCGCGACCGTGCGCGTCAGTTCCAGCGCCTTGTGATGCGCCTCCGGCGACAGCGTGATGATGATGTCGAAATTCAGCCCCTCCCAGTCATCCAGTTCCTCGAACGTGGTCGGCTTGTGCTCCGATATGTCCTGGCCCAGTTCCGCCATCACGGCGACCGCGAACGGATCGAGCTCGCCTTTGCGGACGCCGGCGGATTTGACGTAGAGCGCGTGGGGGAACATCTGCTGCAGCAGGCTTTCGGCCATCGGCGAGCGCACGCTGTTGAGGCCGCATGCGAACAGCACGGCCTGCGGGGTGCGCGCGCGCGGCGGCGTCTCCACGGACTACGTCCGTTTTGTTTTGCGCATGATCCGGTCCGAAAACCGGTACCCACTTTTCGGGATCATGCGTCCTAGCCCTTCCAGTGCAAAACGGTGATCAGCGTAAACAACCGGCGGGCGGTTTCGAAATCGAGCCGCACCTTGCCTTTCAGGCGCTCCTGCAGGGTGCGCGAGCCCTCGTCGTGAATGCCGCGGCGGCCCATATCGATGGCCTCGATCTTGTCCGGCGTAGCTGTCCGGATCGCCTGATAATAGCTGTCGCAGATCATGAAATAGTCTTTGACGATGCGCCGGAACGGCGTCAGCGACAATAGATGCGCCACCACGGGCGTGCCGTCCTCGCGGCGGATGTCGAACATCAGGCGGTTGCCGGTGATGCCGATATGCAGGGTGAACGGCCCGTTGTCGGCGCCCTCCGGCGCAAACAGATTCTTCTCGACCAGGTCATAGATCGCGATCGCGCGCTCATGCTCGATATCGGGGCCGGAGCGTCCGATCGATTCTTCGTCGAGCGTCACCGCGACGATGCGATTGTTGTAATCCTCGTCTGGCGGGGGTCTGGTCATGACAGGTTGAGGCGCAGTCCCACCGAGCGCGCATGGGCATCGAGGCCCTCGGCCTTGCCCAGCGTCATTGCCGCCGGTCCCAGCGCCCGCAGCTGGTCCGGCCCGCATTTCAGGATCGACGTTCGCTTCATGAAGTCAAGTACGCCGAGGCCGGAGGAGAACCGGGCCGAGCGCGCGGTCGGCAGCACATGGTTGGAACCGCCGACATAGTCGCCGATCGCCTCGGGGGTATGGGGCCCCAGGAAGATCGCGCCGGCATTGCGGATTTTCGCCGACAGCGCTTCCGGATCCCGCGTCATGATCTCCAGATGCTCGGCCGCGATCGCATTGGCCAGCGGCACGGCATCGTCGAGGTTTTTGACCAGAATGATGGCGCCGAACGTGTCCCACGAGGCCCGCGCGATATCGGCCCGTGGCAGCGTGGCAAGCTGCGATTGCACCGCGCGTGCGACGTCGTCGGCCAACGCGGCGCTGTCGGTGATCAGGATCGACTGCGCGTTGACGTCGTGCTCGGCCTGCGCCAGGAGATCGGCCGCGATCCAGCCGGCATTGCCGGTGTCGTCGGCGAGCACCAGCACTTCGGAGGGGCCGGCGATCATGTCGATGCCGACCTTGCCGAACACCAGCCGCTTGGCGGCCGCGACGTAGGCGTTGCCGGGGCCGACGATTTTTGCGACTGGCGCGATGGTAGCGGTGCCGTAAGCCAGTGCCGCCACCGCCTGCGCGCCGCCGACGCGGTAGATTTCGGA
>JAYSPJ010000671.1:0-1999 GCA_043722155.1 Bradyrhizobium sp. | reverse complement strand
GCCGGCTTCAAGACGCCGAAGTCGATCGACTTCCTCGAAGCCCTGCCCCGCAATCCCTCCGGCAAGATTCTGCGGCGGAATTTGCGCGATCCGTATTGGGCGGGCAAGGATCGTCAGGTGAACTGATCTACTTCGTAGGGTGGGCAAAGCGAAGCGTGCCCACCATTCGCAATCATCATTCGGATAGATGGTGGGCACGGCGCAAGTGCGCCTTTGCCCACCCTACGTTTCCTAATGCTTCCCCGCGCCCATATACCCGAACAAAAATCCCGCCACTTTCCGCTTCTGGATTTCCTCGCTGCCTTCGGTGATGCGGTAGCGGCGATGGTGGCGGTAAATGTGTTCGAACGGCTTGTGGCGCGAATAGCCCATGCCGCCGTGTACCTGCATGGCGCGGTCGGCGGCCTCGCAGCACAGCCGGTTCGCCCAGAAATTGCACATCGAGACCCGGTCGGACAGCGTGTGCTCGACCTGCGCCTGGGTCAGTTGGTCCATCTCCCAGGCGGTCTTGCGGATCAAGAGCCGCAGCATCTCGGCCTGCGTCGCGAGTTCGACCAGCGGCCACTGGATCGCCTGGTTTTCCGCCAGCGCCTTGCCGAACGGTTTGCGCTCGCGCGCGTACTTGACGCTTTCCTCGATGCAGTAGACGGCGGCGCCGAGCGAGCTCGCCGCCTGGCGGATCCGGTTCTCATGAACAAAACATTGCGCCAGCGACAGGCCGCGGCCGACTTCGCCGAACAGCGCGTCGTCGGGCACGAACACGTCGGTAAAGCTGACGCGCGGGTGGTCGGTCGGCATGTTGAAGGTCCACATATATTCCTCGACCTTGACGCCCCTGGCCTTGGCCGGCACCAGAAAACAGGTGATGCCGCGGGCGTCGCCGTCATTCCCGCTGGTGCGGGCAAACAGCGCGCAATGCGATGCGACATGCATGCCGGTGGTCCACATCTTCTCGCCGTTGATCACCCATCCCTTGACGCCGTCGCGGGTCGCCTCGACCGCGCGGGTTTCCATGTGGGTGGCGTCCGAGCCGTGCTCGGGCTCGGTCAGGCCGAAGGTGATGCGGTATTTTCCGGTGATCGAGCCATCGATCATCTCCTTCTGGTCGTCGCGGCCGTAACGGTCGAGCATGGTGACCAGCGGCAGGTTGCCGACGATCGAATGTTCGTTCTGCAGGTCGTTGTGCAGGCCAAGTCCCTTGGCCGCGAAATGCTCGCGGATCACCGCCATCCAGAGGTTGGATCCGTCCTTGCCGCCATAGCGTTTCGGAATCGCGAAGCGAAGGTGACCGGCGCTGTCGGCGAGATTTTTGACCTTGCGCAGCAGCGCTTCCCACTCATGCCGCGGCAAGCCGCCATTGTCGAAATCGGTGCGCGCCCATTCGCGGCGGTGATCGAAGAAGCGAATATTGTCGTCCGCCGCCTCGATCGGCTTGATCTCGCGCGCGATGAATTGGTCGAGTTCGTCGAGGTAGGCGACCAGATCGGCCGGCAGGTTGAAATCCAAGGCGGTCCCTCCCGAAAATTTCGTTATTGTCGTTTTGCGTTAAGGCGCTACGCGCCCGTGTTCGGATCGATTAAGGTGAGAAGACGGCGTCCAAGTCAAGCAACCGGATAGAGCTTGGCACGCGCAGGCGCCTTGCGTAATTGGATGGTACCGGACGGCGGGCGCACGCTACTATCCCGGCCAATATTCTTCGCCACAGAAAATCAAAATGGGAGCCAACATGGACCTGAAATTCTCCAAGGTGACACGCAAGGGCCCGATCACGATCGTGACGCTGTCGCGGCCGGAAGTGTACAACGCGCTGCATACCGACGCGCATTTCGAGCTGAACAAGGTGTTCGACGATTTCTCCGCCGATCCGGAGCAATGGGTGGCGATCGTCACCGGCGCCGGCGACAAGGCGTTCTGCGCCGGCAACGACCTGAAATGGCAGGCGGCGGGCGGCAAGCGCGGCTGGGACACCGGCGGCTTTGCCGGCCTCACCTCGCGCTTC
>JAYSPJ010000670.1:0-5427 GCA_043722155.1 Bradyrhizobium sp. | reverse complement strand
GACGAAAGCACAATGGCGCGAACCCGTACGACATCGCCGCCGAGCCGATGCGTCCGGGCAGCGTAAGGCGGGAGCAATTCGAACCGCTGGAACAGCGCCTGCGCAACCGGTAGAGACGCCGAATCCTGCCCGATCCCGAACTGTGCCGCGAGACCTGATAAAAAGGCGGTCTCGCGCACCGAGCGATCGATCAGTTTGACCGTTACCGCCTCGGGTTTCTGCAAGAGTTTGTCGACGAATACGTCGTCGAACGCTGTCTGGAACGCGCCATCCAGATAGACCGCCATCCGGTCGCGGTTGGCCATCAGATAGGCCAGCATCAGCACCGGCATTACGCCGGCCTTGATGCCATAGGGCGACTGGCTCCAGGTCGTGTAAATCTCTCCAACCGCAAAGCTCGACGCTCCAGCAACGACATTCCAAGCCGGGCGTAGCGAGCGGCCCGGCTCGTGGTCGTCGGGATCGCCGAAATCGTATACGCCCGGCGCAACTTCGGCATGAAGACCAAACGGCTGCACGAGCGTCAGATACAGTCCGCGTTCTGCGGGAAACCCGCTCATCCCCAGTCCAGCCTCGCGGGACCGGGCCACCATCGCGTAGCAGAGCTCGCGCAAGGCAGCGACCGCGTTCGACGACGGCTTGTCGCGTTGAAGCAGCTCGCTCTTGATGATCGGCGAGGCCGAAAAGCCTTGGTCTGCAAGCTGGCTTGCGACAATCGCGAGCGGTGCGCTAATGGCCTTGCCGGGTTGCGGTGCGAGCCACCAGTTGGCGGTGTCGAGCGCCTGGTCGATCGAACGATGCAGATCGTCGACGCAGCGCGACTGCCTAGCCGCGATCTCGCGGCGGGCGATGCGATCGCCTTCGAGCTGAGGATGGTCGTTGATGATCCGTTCGACCGCAGCCAGCTCCGACGCGGTTTCGCGTAAGCGGTAGCTGTCGGTCACACTGCCGACAGCCGCGACAACACCGTTTGTGTGAAGGTGTTTCGCCGCAGCCTTGGCAAGCCCATTCAGACCTCGTGCATCGAGCGATCCGTCGGATAGCAACAGGATCAGCTGCCCGCTGCCATGCGCCTTGGTGGCAGCGATTCGCGCGGCGATGCCGGCCGGCACGTCAAGGTCACCAACCATTCGCAGATTGATGTCGAAGGTGCGCAAGGCGCCTGTTTTGAAGTAGTGCCGCTTGGCCGTGGCGAACCCGAAACCGACGCGGTGCGCGATGTTGCCGAGGTGCTCGTCGTCGATCGGGACCATCGTGCGGTTAATCGCATCTTCGAGATCGAAGTCGCTCCCCGCAAACAGCGCATACCCTCCAAGCCGAGGCTGGCGAATCAGCACCGCCCAATCGAGCAGATCGGTGATCACGGCCGTGACGGCGGCTTGCTTGGCGGTTGGCACGGCTTCGGTCAGGAAATCATCGGCGAGCGCGAGGCCCGACCCGTTGCGGAAGAATTCGACGACAGCGGCCGCCTTGGTCAGTTCGACGTGAAGCGGACCGCCTTTGGCCTCGGCGCGCTCGATCGCCTCAAAGGCGAGACTCAGCCGACCGCTATCTCCACCGCTTGCGAGCGCCATCCCAAAATTGGTGGCGAGATAATCCCACAGGCGCGCCGGCCCATAGGTTTCCTGCCCGTCCCAATCACTGGCCAGGAAATCCTGAAAACCGGCTGGCTCGGCCGAGCTCAAGAAACCGAACAAGCTGCGTTCGTTCTGAGCGAAGCGTTGGCGCGACACCGGGCCGAGCAGCAGGGCGGTCATCGGATTGAGCGGCCAAGTATTGGCAAGGGCGTCGGTCAGCGATTCGACTTCGGTCGGTCGCCGCAGCGCCACTGCCTTCGCTACGGCGGCCGCATGACCGCGCGCCGAATCCGGTGGGACAGCACATGTGATCGCGCGGCCGAGCAACGCGACGGTTTCATCGGCGCCGGTCAGGAAGGCGATATCTTGATAGCGGCCCTGCACTTTCGCCCATTCCTGGCGAGAATCGCGCGACGCGCGCGCGGCATATTGATCGAACGATTGGTGAAGGATGCCGATGACGACGAGGCGCCCGTCGCTGCGAGACGCATGCTCGGCAAGATCCTGCAACAGGTGCACGTCGCCGCCTTCGAGCGCTTCATGCTCGAGCATTTTCCCAAGTTCGTCGAGAATGAGCAGGAGCCCGCCACGATCGGACGCTGCGGCGGTCAGAAGCGCGGCGATCAGCGCTTCGTCGCTGTCGCGCGCTGCCGCCACTTCGACCGAATCCCAAACCAGCGCCTGTGCGGCAGCCTCGACCACCGCATCGCGGAGCCGAACGCGGCTTCCCGTTACCGCGATGACATCCCAGCGGCTCTGTGCTGCGGGAAACGCGCGCGCATAAAGCGCAGTCAGCGGCTTGCCGGCCAGCCCGGCCGCGATCTTGCGATTGGCGGCATTGCCGGCGACGAGATTGGCCACGAGCAGCGCGGCGCTCGATTTGCCGCCACCATAGGGGCCGGTCCAAGTGAAGGCGCCCTGGTGGCTATCGATTTGGCTTGCGGCCAGCGTGGTGAGCGATTTCTCGACGCTAGCCTGCAAGACATAGCCGACCAGCGGCGGCGTGCCGTTGAGGTCGGTGTCGATTCGCGCCGATCGGGCGAATCGCCGGTCGATGCCGACGCCGTGCGGCCGCACCGTCATGCCGCTTCGGCCAGCGTGCGATCGTCAAACGCCTGGTCCAGCAACGCCTGAGGGTCGAAGGTCGAACGGCGATGGATCTGGCGCAGCCCAGCGGTATCGGTCCACTGCCATGCGTCGTCGGTCAGCCTGTCGATTTTCATCAACCGTGTGATCACGCTGTCTTCGTCGAGCTTAAATACCCGCCCCGGAGACCCGGGCGCATAACAGACCTGTTCGGCTGTCAATGCGGTCGAGCCGCCCTGCCGTTCCCAGAAATCGGCCAGCGCGTAAGCGAACACAGCATCTGGCAAGGACGGCTTGGGGCCGCGCACGAATTCGTACCAGCCGCCCAGCCGGGCCTCGCGGATCAGGCCGAGCTCGGCGAGCAACGGTTCGGCGGCATCCTCGCTGTGGGCCGCATCGCGGCGCACATAGCCGCGCAGGAACACTTCCACGTCGCGTTTCAGCGTTCCGCGCGTGCCACGCCAGCTCCGCGCTGTCACAAGCGCCATCAGCTCATCGACCAATGATGCGGGGTCAAACTCGAGTGCCGACAAGACGTTGAACGCAAAATAAGCGGTCGTCGTCATCTCGGCCGATGCGGCGATGTGCCAATGCACCAGCCAAATCGTAGCCGGGTGTTCAAGGAAAGGGTCATGTCCGTCGTCGGACAGCAACATATGGCCGAGCGGGGTTGGGGCAATGATCTTGTCGCTCTCGGCAAACAGACCCGAAGCCAGCGCCCAATACCGCATCGACACCGCCATATTGCGGCCCACGCCAAAGCGCGCGATAGACTCTTGTTCCTGGAACGTTCCCATCGGCGCGCCGAGCTTGACGGCATCGTATGCCTTTTTTAGCCACAGCAACCGGAGCGGGAAGGTTTCGTGGCCGGCGAACTGTCCACGGGCAATGGCATTGGTCGCACTACGCTTCATTTGCCAAGCCTACTGGCGAACCTCGCCAGTAGCAAGGACCGAACGGTGGACAGACGCCGCAATCTCGTCCGCCGCTCGGTCGATCTGTTCGCCGGTCAAGTAGCGATTCGTCATCAATCGCAAGACCGATTGCGCCTTCTTGACAGAAAATGCCATTGCATCAAGTACATGGGAGGTAAGAAGCTGCCCCGCCGCACATGCCGACCCCGTCGATAGCTGAACTGTCCGGGCGAGCATCGTGCAAACCGCCTCGGCGTCGATGCCGTCGAGCGCGATCGCCGCCCCACCGGGGACGCGAAGCTGGTCCTTGCCGAGGAGTGTGTAACGAACGTGACTGCTGGTCAGACCTGCGAGCAGCCGGGCGATAAGATCGGCGTTGTGCACGGCGTCTGTCGACAAATAGCGAGTCGCGACCAAGGCTGCGGCGCCAAACCCCGCTATCAGCGCGACCGGTTCCGTCCCCGGCCGTAGTCCGGATTGTTGGCCGCCGCCGAAGGTGAGCGGTTCCGGACGCGGCGCGTGCGCCGCAACATAGAGCGCGCCGACGCCCATCGGTCCGTAGAGTTTATGCGACGATATACTGAGATAGTCGACGTCGATCGCTTGCACGTCGCAATCGAGCTTGCCGACCGCCTGCGCCGCGTCGCAGTGGAATAAGGCTCCGGCTTTACGCACGAGGGCTGCGATCTCGGCGACCGGTTGGACGAGCCCGGTTTCGTTGTTCACGGCCATGACCGAGACGAGAAGCGTTTCGCCACTTATCAACCCCGCGAGCGCGGGTAGATCGACGACGCCGGCGCTGTTGACCGGTGCCTCGACAACATCGAAACCGAGGCTGGCCAAGTGCCGCGCCGGTTCGAGCACCGCCCTGTGCTCAATCGCCGAAACGATGATGCGGCGGCGCCGGTCGCTTGCATGGGTCGCTGCGCTGGCGACACCGATCAGCGCGAGGTTGTTGGCTTCGGTTGCGCCGGAGGTAAAAATGATTTCTGAGGGTGCCGCGTTTATCAAGTCGGCCACCGCCAACCGAGCGTGCGCGATCCGCTGTGCCGCCCCTTCGCCGGCGCTGTGTGGCGATGCGGCATTGCCCACGTGATCGAAGGCATCGATCATCGCCGTCTTCGCCTCGGGCGCCAACGGCATGGTCGAGAAACCGTCGAGATAGACCGCTTCCGATTGCGTCATGCTTGGCATGATCCAACAGCCATCCACCGGAGCACGGTGCGTGATTCAAAACGGAGTTTCGAGCAAGTCATCGCAGCGATAGTAGCGTGCAAAGTGACCAGCCGCCAGCTTGACCAAAGTTTTCGGCCGCAGTGATTCTAGTTCCGACCGAGCATGATAAGTGAGTACCACAATGCCAGCCCCAACATGGATTTCTCAACAGCTGACACCTGCGGGCAAGCCCGCACCGCGCTCTATTCCGCAACCCCGTCTGCGCGGGTTTGTTTCTCCGAGCCGCCTTTGGCGTCTCGGCCTGTCGGTGACGAACGCATGGCGCAAAAGCGGTCCTGACGGCCCGCTGTAATTGAGCGGGATTTTCTAAGGTCGCACTCCGCCGCGCGAGCGCGCGGACAGGGTGCGGCGTCTTTGAGCTGACCCGCTGGCACTCTCGCCTCTCTCCTTGCCGGATGGGCGCTGACGCACGGTCGCGCGCGCACACCATCCGGCCGGCGTCGCGCCGTGCAAGGGTGCCGTTTTGGTGCCGCGTGGCGGCTAAGGGAGGCTGATCGCCTCCGTTCATTTGATGGTGTGGGAACACCAAGGGCTTTGCCCTCTCGTTCCCAAAGCAGAATAGCCGCCCCCGAGTGGCGGTCGCTGCGCGCCCGCTGGCCCGCGCCAGGGCGTCG
>JAYSPJ010000669.1:0-8759 GCA_043722155.1 Bradyrhizobium sp. | reverse complement strand
AAGCCCACGTCATGGCGGCCGAGCGCCTTCATGCCGACGATACGACCGTGCCGGTGCTGGCCAGTGGCAAGACCGACACGGGGCGATGCTGGATTTATGTGCGGGACGATAGGCCATTTGGGGGAACCGGGCCGCCAGCGGCGATGTTCTACTACTCGCACGACCGCAAGGGCGAACATCCCCAGGCGCATCTGACCCGATACGTCGGTATCCTGCAGGCGGACGCCTATGACGGGTATAACCAGCTCTATCTGGCCGGGCGTAGTCCCGGACCGATCCGGGAGGCTGCCTGCTGGGCGCACGCGCGGCGTCCGTTCTTCGCCATGGCCGATATCGAGGAGAATGCCCGTCGCAAGGCCGCGGGCAAGAAGGAAATCGCACTGTCGCCAATTGCCATCGAGGTCGTACGTCGGATCGACGCGCTGTTTGAGATCGAGCGAACGATCAATGGCAAGAGCGCCGAGCAGCGTCTGGCCGTTCGGCGGACGCTGAGCCGGCCTTTGACCGAAGATCTTCACGCCTATATGCGGGAACAGCTTGCCAAACTCTCCCGTGGGCACGACCTGGCCAAAGCGTTCAATTACATCCTCAAGCGCTGGGCGAGCTTCACCCTGTTCCTTGAAGATGGGCGCGTGTGCCTCTCCAACAACGCCGCCGAACGAGGACTGCGAGGCATAGCCCTCGGGCGAAAGTCCTGGCTGTTCTGCGGGTCTGATCGCGGCGGACAGCGCGCCGCGGCCATGTATAGCCTCATCGTCACGGCCAAGATGAATGGAGTCGACCCGCAAGCCTGGCTGGCCGACATCCTCTCGCGCATCGCCGCTCACCCCGCTCATCGGCTGGACGAACTGCTGCCCTGGAATTGGACGCCTCCGGCATCAGCGATCTCCGCCCAGGCGGCGTGATCCATGCACACCAACAAGGTCCACCACGTCACAACCATTAACCGCGTCGCCGAGCAACTCGGCGAAGACGAAGATTGGTTGCGGGACGTCGCCAGCGAGATGGAAATCGAGGACGGTGTCATCTGGGTCTATGGCGTCGGAGAAGACGGTGTCCTGGCGTTCACCGACTTCGGCATCGAGAGCCTGATCGAACTCATCAAGATGTACAAAGACAATCCTACGCTGCTCAACCGTTACGATCCGCAATAATGACCAGCATGCGGCCTACGCCGGATGCTTACTGCGCACACAACAAAACTTTTTGATTTCTGTATGAACAGTCTGCTCTGAGCGTCAGTCCGTTGCTTTCCGTTTTCCCGCACCGCCTTAGCAGCGATTAAATGTTGCTCGGCCGAAAACTGCACTGGTGGACCTCAAAAAGCCGTTCTATTCGTGAACCTTGCGGGTGCTATTTCACGGGGGTCCCAAACTGACTAAAGTCTAAAACCGGCTCCTTACCTGTTCGCATGACCTCAGCGTAACAATCGCTGTATTTAGAGGCGCGCGGACATTCTCTCGCAACGAGTGCCTTTCGGCGGGTATATTCTCGGCGGTCTAAGTTCATTCGATTCGCGTCTTGGACGTCGGTTGTCTCTTTTGCGATGGTTCTAGTTTGCTGTTCGTCTGCGTCCACGCCCGTTAACCGATACGATTTGAGTTCCGCCTTTGTAAGAAGGCGATTGTTTTCCGGCTCGACTGCTAGCATGTCGTCGGCCAAGCGTTGCGGAACGTGTACCACGCGCAGATATGTCCGCATTTCTTGCAACATTTGCACATAGGCATCTTTTATTTGATCTGCCGCTAAAGGCTTTTCAGGCGTAGTTCCGAAATACGGTCTGTGTATTCCGACTTTGGCCGCCATCCCAACGTTGCGTTCGACTGCCCCTGCAAGGACCAGCACACAGGCGCTAAAACAAACGCCGGCGACATCGAGGGACGCACGTTCTTTTCGGAGCAACCTGCCAAGCGCCATCGCGGCATTGATGTTTCCGCCCGTACTATTTATTCTGTTTACGGCTTTCAGGTCACTTATGTCCAAACCGGATTTGTCGCACAGGGAGCCAGATCGCACTTTTCTTTGTTGTTCGTGAAACTGGTCGAGCAACTTGCTGACGCTCTCGACGGTTGCTGCGGTTATTTCGCCCTGAATGTCAATATTCACGTCCACCGAGCTTCCCCAGCACAATACTGACCCGGCTACGCCATTGGCCATTTGGCGCGCAGCAACTGGTGGCGCAACAATGTCCTCGGTCGCGGTGGCGGGTTTGGAGTTCAACGCGGCGTTGACGCTCACGCTTAACTTACGGAGCTTCCTTTGAATTGCGACATCGAGCTGAGTAATTGCAGCTATTGCGCTAGACTTGTCGATGGCTGACTTTGCTTCTCGGAAACGCATCAATGAATTTAACGCGCTTGCTTTTCTATAGAAACAAGGCAGGTAAGCGGCGTCAATTTGCAAACATCGATTTGCTATTGCCAGTGCGTCTTGGTGCTGCCCGTCGTCCTCTAAGCCGGATGCAAGTAAATCCAAATGGTTCGCATACTCCTCTGCCGGCATGCGCTCTTTGCAAAATTCTAGATTTTGCCGCTCAAGGGAAATGATCTGTTTTGCCGCGTGGTTTTCGATGGCTTGGGTTATCTGCTCAATCATCCAAGTGCATTGTCGGATGTCATATTGCGCATTCACGGTTGAAGGAACAGCCGCAAGAAAGAGCGCGCCAATAAGGCTTGCTATGACATACGGCCCGCGAAGATGTCTCATTGAACGACCCGGGGTCACAGGGCTTAATAGCGTTGAGGAAATGGCGGCCTTTTGACCGCGCCCGTCGAAACCATAGCACTATTGTCCGTGGTTTAATAGGCTACCGCCTGATGGCCTGCCACGATGAAAGCAGGCGCTCTGGTCGCAAGAAATATTCGCCGGTTGAGAGTCGCAAACGGGCTCTCTCAAGAGGTGCTTGCGGTGGACGCTGAAATCGACCGAACTTATGTCAGTCGCCTTGAGCGTGGGCTTGAAAACCCAACAGTCGCGGTTTTGGAGCGCCTTGCTAGAGCCCTTTCTGCCAACATTGAGGAATTGTTCAAAGTGCCGCGAGCGGGGGAGGCCGCGCCACGGCCTCTGAAAGGCGGGAGGCGGCCGAAACGCTAGACGATGTCCGCTCTTGTGCGCATAACGGACTCAAGTCGGACATCGCGGGATGTCCGTTTAGTGCCATGAGCGACCAACGCATCGCAGCAAACCGCGCCCACATCCATGGCACTCAGGTGCCGGTGGAGGAGCCGTTTCACAGCATCAACAACGAAAGTCGCGTTAATTGGCAGATTGACGTGGAGAGCCCACCAAAAGCAGCATCAGGCCACCGTGGTCACACAGCTCTTTCAATCCGAGCGTCGATCTCTTCCCGCAACAAAGTGAAGTCGATTGGCTTTGCCAACAAGCCTTCAGCTCCGCCTTCAATAGCTTTGCGCTTGGTGTCAGGATCGCCGTAAGCGGTAATCATTATAACGGGAACATCGGGACGCATTGCTTTCACTTTTGGCAGCATTTCCAGACCTGTCACGCCAGGCATATTGATGTCCGATAGGATTAGTATCAACGGCTGTTCCATCGTGCTTGCAATGCGCGCCAGCGCGTCTGCCGCCGAAATTGCGAAGTCCATTGCGAAACGTTGCTCACGTAGGTCGCGTCGAAATTGCTGGCGGAACAGCTCCGCGACGTCCGGCTCATCATCAACCACCAGAATCAGAACGTTCACGGTGACTCCTAGTCGTTTCCTGATCTGTCTTGCTAACTTCTCGTCCGCATAGCAAGCATACTGGGAATTTTGTGAATCCCTCGGGCAATCAATCGTAACGCCGTATCAAATCAGAATAGTGTTTGGCCCATCGAGAGACCAAGCCTGATTTCATTTAGGATCAAAACGCTCGCGCAATACGAACATTGAGAGACAGGCTGTCCTGGCCCTTGAATTGGTACCTCGCAAGCGGCTTTGGAGTCGGCCCGGGCACCACGGTAGTTCCAGCGTAGCCCGTATCGAGGTGGAACCACAGAACTTCTGCGGAGAGTACCAGTCTCCTCAACGGTGCCGAGTATGCCTCCCAGCGGGTGACCAGACCGAGCTGATATGCGTTGTAATCCGGATTACACTTGAAGTCGGCCGACTTGGTGGCGATACCACCGGTGGCAGCGATGAAACTTGCACAATACGCTCCCTTGCCCGAGGTAGGATCGGTAACGCTGCCTTGATACCGGACTGCAGACGCGCTGCCGAACAAACTGGAAGACCAAACCGCATTCCAGTTGTGATTGAAGGCAGCACGGAATCCGTAGGCTGTCGTCAGCTTAAGGCCGCTTGTAAGTCCACCGCCTAAACCGCCCGAGTAGACAGCATCAGTTGTAGCACCGACACCAACGCTCTGGTAAGCGCCTGGGACGCTGGCACTGCCATACATCAGAAAGTTCGGCGATCCGCCGCTCGTGGAGATCACTTGCTTCGTGTCGCCCTTTGCGTAGGTCCCGTCGATTTTGAGGTCATCGCCAGCGCCGGTGGGAAGGTTCTTGATCTGCAAAGCTGCCATCACTGAACCGCCCCACTTGTCGTCGGGATGTCCGCTGATTTCCGAGAGGTTGGTCGGAACGCTACCGGCACCCAAGAGCTGGTAGGACGCATTCACGAGATGCGCTGCGCCCGAAATCTGGAACAGACCCCAGGCCTGATCGACGCGGATGTTGCCGACGATGTCAGGAGCATGCGTTCCGCCGTAGGCGCTGGTAACGACGCCCGTTCCGGTCGCCGGCAAGCCGATCGACAGATTGTAGACCGAGGTGCGATTGAAGACGGTGGGATCATCGAGGCCGATGGTGCTCGACACACCGTTGCCGAACTGCGCGGAATACTGGATGTTGTTCACTCCCGTGACGGTGTCATGGCCGCCGAGAAAGGATGTCGTGTTGTTGCCCAGATAACCATGCCAAGGCGTCGCATAGGCCGAGGCTGACTTACCGAAGGTGAACCCCGCGAACTGGATGAACAACATTGAAATAGCGACATAGCCACCGTCCGCTGTCGAGAGCAGAGCGTTGTTGATACCCAAAGCGGAACCGACCGAGCTTGCCGGGTTGGACGTTAAGAAGTTCTGGAACTGGAAGTCGCCTTGGCCGAAAATGCGGACAACGCCGTATTCGGATGCGGTACGGGTATCAACCGTCAGCGACATACGAGAACGGGAATTGAAGTAATCGCGAAAGCGGTTCTTCTGACCGCCGTCTCCATTCCAGTACGGAGCATCATAAATGCCGCCGTTGAACGTGGTGTCGATGCGCAGATAACCACCCAGCTTGATACAGGTGTCTGTGCCCGGAATGTAGAAGAAACCGGTCCCATACAGGGAGCAGATCCTGACGTACTCGACCGCTTTGGCCTTGGCAGGAAGATCAGCTGCTAGTGCCCCACCGATAGCTAGAAGACTCGCCGCCACGCCGAGTATGCTTTCGATCGGCTTGGAAAAAATGTACGGACGATATGTTGTCGAGCGAGACTTATCCGCCATTTTGGTACCCCTCCACAACCCTAGTGACTCTCGAAGGCTATGAATGCACTGTTAGTATTGACGAGCCGCGATTTGTTCCAGCTGTGTGGTTTTGGCCACGGCGCGCAAGTAGCGAGGAAACAGCGATAACCTTACTCGATCACCTCGGTAGCCTGGACGAGGAGCGCGTCTGCCACCGTGAGGCCAAGCGCTTTCGCGGTCTTGAGATTGATGGCCAGATCAAACTTCGTCGGCTGCAACACCGGCAGGTCAGCGGGCTTGTCGCCCTTTATAATTCGGCCGACGTAGATGCCAGATTGGCGCTGCGCATCCGCATAGCTTCCGCCATAGCTAATGAGCCCCCCTGCCACGACGTTCTGCCTGCCGACGAACATCGCAGGCATCCCACGACGCGCCAATACAGCGATGAGACTGTCGCGATAGCTTCCGAACAAAGTGTCCGCGACAACATAGACCGCATCGACCTGCTTGTCGGCAAGACTGGCGATTGCTGGCTCGAAGTCGCCCTCACTGCTGGCACTGGCAACATCAATAGACACGCCGATGGCATCGGCAATAGGTTTATAGCGGGTTTTATCGGCGATGTGAGTTGGATTCTTAGGATTAATCAGCATCGCAATGGCTCTAGCCTTCGGCACCATCTCGTGCAGCATTTCCAATTGCTTTCTAAGCATTTCGCTGCCGAATATCGTAACGCCAGTAATATTTCCGCCCGGCCGATTGAGGCTCGCGACGAGGCCATTTCGGACCGGGTCTGCTCCAATAAAAAACACAATCGGAATTGTCGTCGTGGCCGTTTGGGCGGCAAGGGGTGAGACAACCGCGCCGCTCGCAACAATCACGACTGCTTTTCTACTAATTAGATCAGCCAAGAGCGCCGGCAGCCGATCATATTGCGTTTCTGCCATTCGGTATTCGATCGTGACATTTTGCCCTTCCACGAAGCCAGACTCTTTTAGTCCGGCGTGGAATGCTGCTGTGGGATAGGTTGGGGACGTAGCGTTTCCACTTTCAAGATACCCGATTACTGGCATCGCGGGCCTCTGCGCGCTGGCGCTAAGTGGCCAAGCAGCGGCCACGCTCCCAACCAGTGTGATAAACTCGCGTCGCTGCATGTTAGCCCCTCGCTCAGCACGCAGGATCATACGCTTCAGACGAGCGCTTTGATATGGCGGAAAAACGTTTCGCCACAGCAACATGAATTGCGGGGCCATGTCTCAGTTGGGTCAATCTCGACCGAAGTAGCCCTCTCGGCCCATGTCCGGTTTACCCCGGTTAGCGACTGGATAGCGGACATCTGGGGACGGCAGCTTCGTGCCATGAACAGACATGCGGTGGATCGCAAGCAGGCCCACGCTCTGCCCCGGGGGCTAGGATCTGAGACTCACCTCGGCTTCGGTACAGGCTAGGTCCACCAGCTCCGCGGAGAGGCCCACATGTTGACCGGGATCAAGCAATCGGTGGAGATCAACTCCGCTGAGTTGACCAGTTATTTCAGTTGCTTCGGAGATTACAGAAGCGACGCTCCTGTTTTGTGTTCGCGCTCGTTGCACTGACGCTTTGATAAAATCGTAAGCCTGCGTGCGACCGAGGAGCGGGGCCAACGCCCCGGCAAACGCCTCCGACAGGACGGCCTCGCCGTCGAGATTCAGATTAGCCAGCATCTTGCCCTTGTTGACGACGAGGCCGCCAATCAGCTCGTTCGCGTGACGCAACGCGCTCGATGCCAGCAAGAAGTGCTCGGGGACCAACGGCCATTCCGCGATCCAAACTCCACCGCTACGTTCGTTCGACTGCCACAGAATCGCATAAAGGCCAGCAGCCTTCGATTGAATCGCACGCGATAAACCCTCGACATACTCCGTGGAACGCGGGTTTGATTTCTGCGGCATCGCGGTGCTTCTGCCACGGCCTGCGCCGCTACCACCTTCACGCACCTCGTCGATCTCCGTGCGGACAAGAAGCCCAGTCTCCACAGCCATGTGCCCAAGCGCGCTCGCCAGCAACCCGATCGCAAACAGCATTTCGGCGATACCATCGCGGCTCGTGTACCAACCGACGGGCTGCGTTCCCAGACCAAGGATACGCGCCATGCTCGCCCTTACGGCAATGCCCTTTGATCCGATGACATCGAATGTTCCGACCGGACCGCCGAGTTGCACCATCAAGGCGCGAGACCGGGCAAGCTTTAGGCGGTCGCGGCCGCGCGTAATTTCCGAGAGCCAGCCCGCGGCTTTCAGGCCGAAGGTGATCGGCGCCGCTTGCAAGCCGTTGGTACGGCCCGCCATGACAGTCGATTTGTGCGAACGCGCTAGTTCAATAAGCTTCTGCATGAGGGCCGTCGTATCGCGATCCAGAAGATCGAGACCCTGCTTCATTTGGAGCGCAAGCCCGGTGTCCATAATGTCTTGAGTTGTTGATCCGACATGCACGTGATTTGCAAAGTCCTTGCCGACCGCTGCTCGCAATCGCTGCAAAACCGGGACAGTCGCGCGGCCAACACTGCGCGTTTCTTCAGCCAGCTCCGCGCCAGATAGCGTGAGTGAGCCGGATACTTCAACGATCCTGACGGCGGCCTCCTTTGGAATAAGGCCATGTTCGGCCTGAGCTTCGGCCATGGCCGCCCATGTTTTCAGCCATGCTCGCAATGTGCTGGTTTCGCTGAAAACCGAACGCATCTCCGGCGTGGACATAAGGTCCGAATACATTTCATATTCGATCAGAGCTGCCGGTGAGCGCGCTGTTGGCGCATCGGAAAAACCTAGGTCTTGCCCGGTTTGAGGCTCTCCATCCCGTGAGCCGGTCGCCATACGCTCGTCCTTCAAGTTCTGCTGTTGAACCGCGGAAGTCATGATAGGCGCGAAACCCGGCACTCCGAAAGGGCACAATCCTGACCCCGCCACAGGACATCGCACGACCTCTTTGGTCGGCTTCGGGTCAAAAGCTGAAAAGTTCGTTGCGAGCATATGTTTTCCGCTGTTCCTCCAACAACGGACATTCGGCGGCGCTACGTCGGCGACTCGAAACGCCTGGCGCCGACACCTGATCTTCTGATTATTAGTTCAAGCGACTGATCGTCGAGTGGCTGACGTTGTAGGACCGGGCAATGTCTGTAAGCACCTCGCCCGCCTCCCGGCGAGCGATCGCCTCCCTTTTCTGATGGCTGGTCAGCTTAGGTTTTCGACCGAGTATTACCCCCCTCGCCTTCGCCCGTGCCCTCCCCTCGCCGGTCCGTGTCCGGATCAGTTCGCGCTCGAACTCGGC
>JAYSPJ010000668.1:0-6403 GCA_043722155.1 Bradyrhizobium sp. | reverse complement strand
TTGCCAGTCCGGGTCACTTCGCAAGGGACTATCGCGATGCCTTCGGCGAACTTCCTTCCGAAACCATTTCCCGAACCCGGCGGTAGTCAGGCCGCGGGCGTCACAACGCATGAACGAGCCGCCAGGCGATTGCGCCCAGCGCGCCGGCCCAGAGGATGGTGGCGGCAATCGCCTGGACCGCAAAACCGCGGCCGCGTTTGGCGGCGGCCTGCGAATAGCCGGTCAGATAGAGAATACGGCCGGCGATCCAGATCAGGCCAAGCACGGCCGCATAGGGATCGCTGATGTAGATGGCAAACAGCCAGAGCGAGGGCAGGAAAATAGGCATCCATTCCAGCGTGTTCATCTGCACGCGAAACACCCGCTCGAAATCCGGATGGCCCGAGGTCGCCGGCACCTTGATGCCGAACGCCACGCGCGCCTTCGACACCTGAATGCCGGTGAAGAAGTAGAACAGGATGGCGAGACAGGTGACGAGCGCCGTGAAATGGTACATCGCGATATTCCTTTTCGAGAATCAATAGCAGCCGTCATTCCGGGGCACGCGATAGCGTGAACCCGGAATCTCGAGATTCCGGGTTCGATGCTTCGCATCGCCCCGGAATGACGGCGGCTTCTGCCTCAATACCCGGTCATCTCGAGATATCCTAATCCGGCATGGCTGCCTGCGAAGCCGATCGGGCCTTCCCAGTAGGGAAAGCTCGTGCCCATCCAGCTCTTTGCATTCAGCGGGGTGGTTTCAATCGCAAGACCGTGGGCGGGAATGACGACGCGCCATCCGGTCGGTACCTTGCGGCCTGCGACGTCTGTCACAACGGTCGGAGTCATGCTGTTGTCGGCCGAAGCAATTTCGACGGAGCGGCCGTCGGGTGCGATCCAGTTGCCGAAAAGATCGTTGCGGCCGTCTTTCTGGCGCAGCCGGTACAGCATCAGTTTCTCGCCTGAGTTGAGATGCAGCGAGAACCAGTCCCATCCGGTCTGGTCCGATGCGAGCGGCTGGCTGCTCCATTCGCGGTCCATCCAGGCAAGACCCGTGACCTCGGCGGGTTTACCGCCGATGGTGATGCGGCCCGTGGCCTTGAAGTAGGGCTGGCTGAAATAGTACGAGGCCTGTCCGCGTTCCGATTTTCGGCTGTAACCGGCGTCGCCCTGCAGCACCAGCGGCCGGTCGGCGTCGAGCCGCAACGCGTATGCGAAATCGACGCCCGACGCCTTGAGATCGAGCGGCGCCAGCATGGCGTCGCGCATGGCATCGGGCCCACGCATTTCCCAGGAGTCGATCCAGGCGAGAAACGGCTTTGGCTCGACGCCGGCCTGTCCAATGCCGCCACGGGCAAAGGCTTCGCTATAGCGATGAACATCCGCGCTCGTTACGGCGGCATGGCCCATCCAGATTTGCTGGTTGGCCCAGCCTTGCTGCGGCGCGCCCGGCCGCGTGGCCTGACGAAACAGCGTCCACTGCGCGCCATAGGCCGCGCCGCTCGCATCCCTCAGGTTCGCCGTCACGTACCACCACTCGATGCGAAATTCCGGATGCGGGCCGTGGTCGGCGGGAAACGCAAAAGTCTTGCCGGGCACGACGGCAGCGAATCCCTCGGCGTTCTCGCCGAGCCCGGCAAAGCCCTGCGCCAGTGCCGGCCCGCGGCCGAGTCCGAGCAGTGCAAGGCCGCCGGCAAAGGCGCGGCGCGATATCCTGATGCTATCGTTCATCGGCGAAAATCTTGATCAGGCTGGCCGGCTGCATGCGCGCCAGTTTTATCACCGGAAGCAGCGCGGCGCACAGCGCGGCGGCCATCGCGACGCCCACCAGTTCGAGCAATTGCAGCGGGAAGACATGAAACGGCAGCCGCCAGCCGAAGGCCTTCACATTCACCACCGCGATCAGGCACCACGCGACCAACAGGCCGAGCGGAAGCGCCAGCAGCGCCGTGATCAGCGCGACCGACAGGGTCTTGATCAGCTCGATCGATGCCAGCCGCCGTCGCGTGATCCCGATCGCCCACAAGGGCGCCAGCTGCGGCAACCGGGAATTGCTCAGGGTCAGCAGGCTGGTCAGCAGCGCGATGCCGGCGACCCCGAGCGTGAAGGTGTTCAAGGCCGCGGTGATCGCAAAGGTTCGATTGAAAATCCGTTTCGACTCGGCCTTCATGGCGGCCTGATCCGCGAGGCTGCGATCATCCAGGCCAAATTTTTCGCGCAGCGCCGATAGCAGCGCCGGAATTTCCGGTGGCGCGACCCGCAGCCCAAACCTTGTATGGGGGATGGCGGGGAAGCGCCGGGTCAGCGCGGCGTAGTTGACGGCGATCTGGCCCTTCGGGTTGCCGTAATCGGCATAGATGCCGACGATTTCAAGCGGCCAGTTGCCGCCCGGTGCGGGGACTTCGATGCGGTCGCCGATCTCGAGCTTCAGCCGCCGGGCCAGTTGTTCGCTGACCAGGGTCGCATCGCCCGGTCGCAGGCGAACCCAGGCATTGGCGGTTGATTCGAGCAGGGGCCAGTGCTCGCTATAGGTCGCGTGATCGGGCAAGCCCAAAACCTCGATCGGGGCGCCGCGAAATTGCGCGTCGGCGCGGCCGCCGGGAAGAATCGCCTCGACCTCGGGACGATTCCGCAGCCAGGATTTGATCGCGATTGCCTGTGCGTCGTCCCTGGCGTTGACATAGACGTCCGCCGCCAATCGTCCGTCGAGCCAGCCAATAAAAGTCCGGCTGAAACTTTCGACCATGGTGCTGACACCGACATTGACCGCGAGCGCGAGCAACAGCGCCATCAGCGCCAGCGAGAGCCCCGAAAGCTGCTGGCGGCTGTCGGCCCAGAACCATACCGCGAGCGGGCGCCGGGCGCCTCGCTGGCCAAGCGAGAGCACGCGCTCCAGGATCGCCGGCAGCACGAGGGCGGCGGCGAGCAGCAAGGCGGCGAGCACGGCGAATCCCGACAGCAGCGAGTCGCCATACCACAGCAGGAAACAGGCGGCGGCGAACACCGCGAGCGCGACCGCGCTCTGGACGATCAGCCAGCGATGCTGCGCCTGTTGCCAGGCCTGGGGTTGGGCTGCCACCAGCACGGGAAGGCGAACCGCTTTCGTGAGACTTGCCGCCGCCGCCGCCAGCGCGCCGAGCACGCTGATGGCGAGGCCGGCGATCCACCATTCGCCCCTCAGCGTCAATTGCCCGGGAATCTGCGCGCCATAGAGTCCGCGCAACGATGCCGCGACATCGGCCAGCAGGGATGCCGCGATGGCGTAACCGCAGGCCAGGCCCGCGACGCCCGCGACCAGCGCCAGCGATACCAGCTCGATCACCAGCACCGAGTTCAGCAGGCGGGCCGACACCCCGCAAGCGCGCAGAGTTCGCAGCATCGGCCGCCGCTGCTCGAAGGCCAATCCGATCGCCGAATTGACGATGAACAGTCCGACCACGAAGGACAGCAGGCCGAACGCCGTCAAATTGAGGTGAAAACTGTCGGTGAGGCGCTCGAGATCGCTCTCCGCATCCGGCTCGATCAGACGCAGTTTGTCGCCGGCTATGGTCTCGAGCGCCGCGCGCTCGCCTTTGGCCTTGCCGATCAAAAGTCGGGAGACCTGATCCGGCATGTTCAGGAGTCGCTGGGCGATGCCGATATCGACCACCAGCACGCCGGGCACCAGTTGCGGCTGGACGCGCAGCGGCGGCAGCAAGGTCCCGCCGCTCGACATCGGTGTCGCGCCTTCCGGCAGATCGAGATCGGCAAGCACCTCGCGCGCCACCAGCATTTCGCCCGGCGGTGTGACGAAGGATTGCAGGCCGGCTCGCAGAATCGTCGGTGCGTGGCCGACCTCGGCAGGCAGCGTGACCGGCTCGATGCCCAGCAGGCGGAACGAGCGTCCGCCGATCTGAATGCGGCCTTCGAGCACCGGCGACACCGGCCAGCCGGCGCGGCGCAGATCGACAAACAGTGCCTGCGGGAAGGTAGCATGGTCGCGGCCGACCAGCATGGCGGTTCGCGCGCCGCCGAAGGTCGCGGCCGCGCGGTCGTAACTCAACCGCGCCTGCGCGTTCAGCGCCTGCACGCCGCTCCACAGCGCGGTCGCGGAGACCAGTCCGATCAGCAAGGTCGCCAGCTGCATCGGATGCCGCCGCCAGTGGCTCAGAAGAACCGCGAGAATCCAGACGGCGCGGCTCATGCGATCAGCCCGGCATGGAGATGGACCCGGCGGTCGAGCGTGGCGGCGAGCCGCTCGCTGTGCGTCACCATCAGGAAGCCGCAGCCGGTTCGCGTCACCAGATCGCGCGTCAGCGCCAGCACGTCGTCCGCGGTCGCCTCGTCGAGATTGCCGGTCGGCTCGTCCGCGAGCAGCAGCAGCGGCTTCACCGCCAGCGCGCGGCCGATCGCAACCCGTTGTTGCTGGCCGCCGGACAATTGTTCGGGATAGCGCTTCAAGAGCGCGCCGAGCCCGAGCCGTTCCACCAGTTCGGCATTCCAGGCCGCGTCGTGGCGGCCGGCAATGCGGGACTGAAACACCAGATTGTCATGGACGTTCAGGCTCGGGATCAGGTTGAACTGCTGGAATACCAGGCCGAGCCGGTCGCGCCGCAATTCCGCCAGGCCGGCCTCGCTGAGGTCGGCGACGGAAAAATCGGCCAGCGTGATCTCGCCGCCATCGGCCGCATCCAGCCCGGCGATCAGATGCAATAGCGTGCTTTTGCCGCTGCCGGATTCCCCTGATAGGGCGACGCGCTCGCCTGCCGCGATATCGAGGTTCACCCCGCGCAGCACCGCGACCTGCTCTCCGGCAGAGCGATAGGTTTTGGTCAGGTTCCTGACGCTCAGCACGATGGGGTTACCGGTTGCCGTGCCAAGCGGATGCGATGCTTCTTTGAAGATGCGATGCCTCTTCGAAAACCCTGTGGGGTTGCTCAGTATACCAAGGCCGCGACGGGAGATCACGGTCTCAATCGTGGCGGGTCTCAATCGTGGCGGCGACGCCATCGTGATGGAACGCTGGGGGGGGTACCTTCAGGCAGCGTCCGGAGGCGCAGCGGCCGATAATCCGGCCAAAAATGCCCAGTTGCTTTGCCGCTTGCCCCGCGGGTAGCATTCCGTCAGGCCGATCAACAGGCCAGCTAATCGAAACTCGGGGGAAATCCATGACCACGCAACCGACGCCTAAAGGCGCCTGGAAGATCACGTTTCTCCTGTTCCTGTTCATGCTGGTCAATTTCGCCGACAAGATCGTGGTCGGCCTCGCCGGCGCGCCGATCATGGACGAGTTGAAACTCGACGCGGAGCAGTTCGGCTTCCTTGGCTCCTCGTTCTTCTTCCTGTTCTCGGCTTCGGCCATCGCCGTCGGTTTCATCGTCAATCGCGTCGACACGCGCTGGGTTCTGCTGGCGATGGCGGTGGTTTGGGCGCTGGCCCAGTTCCCGATGGTCGGCACCGTCAGTTTCACCACGCTGGTAATCTGTCGCGTCATCCTCGGCGCCGGCGAGGGGCCCGCGTTTTCGGTGGCGGCTCATGCGGTCTACAAATGGTTTCCCGACGAGAAGCGCACGCTGCCCACCGCCATCCTGTCGCAGGGCTCGGCATTCGGCGTGATCCTCGCGGTGCCGGCGCTGAACTGGATCATCGTCAACCACAGCTGGCACTACGCCTTCGGCGCGCTCGGCGTGGTCGGGCTGATGTGGGTGGTGGCCTGGCTGGTGATGGGCAAGGAAGGCCCGCTGGTGCAGACGGTGGCGATGGCAGCGGCGGATCCCCGGGTGCCCTATTTCCAGTTGCTGACCTCGCGCACCTTCATCGGCTGCTGCGCCGCCACCTTCGGCGCCTATTGGGCGCTGTCGCTCGGTCTGACCTGGTTCACGCCCTTCATCGTCAAGGGCCTGGGTTTTCCGCAAAAGGATGCGGGGCTGATTTCAGTGCTGCCCTGGGTGTTCGGCGCCGTCATCGTGCTGCTGACGGGATGGATTTCGCAGGTGATGCTGGCGCGCGGCTTCACCACCCGCGGCGCGCGCGGCGTGCTCGGTTCGGTGCCGCTGATTGTCGGCGGCGTGATTCTGGCGGCTCTCCCGTACGTCAACGGCGCCGGCTTGCAGGTCGCGTTGCTGGTGATCGGTTCCGGGCTTTGCGGTTCGATCTATGTGGTCTGCCCGCCGATGCTCGGAGAGTTCACGCCGGTGCAGCAGCGCGGCGCGGTGATCGCGATCTACGGCGCGATCTACACACTCGCCGGAGTCCTGGCGCCGTACGTGATGGGCAGCGTGATCCAGCGCGCGGCGGTGCCGCTCGACGGCTACATGACCGGCTTCACCATCAACGCGGTCATTCTGGTGGCGTCCGGATTGCTCGGCCTGCTGCTGCTGTGGCCCAACACCGAGCGCGCGCGGCTGCTGGCCCAGGCGGCGCAGCCGAAGTTCGCGTGAGAATC
>JAYSPJ010000667.1:0-8489 GCA_043722155.1 Bradyrhizobium sp. | reverse complement strand
ACAAGGACGGCCTGGCCGTCACCGGCAAGGCGCCGGTGGTGCGGCGTTTTCCGATGATCGCGGGCATCGACTTCGCCGGCACCGTCGAGCAGTCGTCGCACCCGCAGTGGAAGGCCGGCGACAAGGTGATCTGCACCGGCTGGGGCATGGGCGAGACCCATCTCGGCAGCTACGCCGAAAAGGCGCGGGTCAAGGGCGACTGGCTGGTGCGGCTGCCCGAGGGTATGTCGACGCGTGACGCGATGGCGATCGGCACGGCCGGCTTCACCGCCATGCTTGCGGTGCTGGCGCTGGAAAAGCATGGCCTGACCCCGAAGGACGGCCCGATCGTCGTCACCGGCGCCGCCGGCGGCGTCGGTTCGGTCGCCACCGCCGTGCTGTCGAAGCTCGGTCATCACGTCATCGCCTCTACCGGCCGGATGTCGGAGGCCGATTATCTGAAAGGTCTCGGTGCGGCCGAGGTGATCGACCGCGCCGAACTGTCGGGGCCGGCCAAGCCGCTGGCGAAAGAGCGCTGGGCGGGCGGGATCGACAGCGTCGGCTCGACCACACTCGCCAATCTGCTCTCGATGACGAAATACCGCGGCGCCATCGCCGCCTGCGGGCTCGCCGCCGGCATGGACCTGCCATCCTCGGTGGCGCCGTTTATTTTACGCGGAGTGTGCCTTCTCGGCATCGATTCCGTGATGTGCCCGATCGAGCTGCGCAGGGCCGCCTGGAGCCGGCTCGCCAACGATCTGGATCGCGGGAAACTTGCTGAAATTACTCATGAAATTGGATTGGACGAGGTCATCGCGGCCGGCGCCAGGATTCTCGCCGGCCAGGTCCGCGGTCGAATCGTGGTAAAAATTCTCTAACGACGTTCAGACTTTACCAACGAAGCTGCTCCAATGTTGCCACGGTTGGTATGGTAAGCAGCGGGTAAAGAGACATCAGGCGGTTGCCCCTGCTGAGGTCAAGTCGGAGTTACAGCATGTTTGCGCGTTTCGTGTTGGGGGTCGTCGTGGCCGGTGCGGTGATCGCACCCGCTCTGGCCGGGCAGATGAATGCCGACGAGGCGCGCAGATTCGTGAGCGGCAAGGTTTTCGCGTTTACCTGTTTCGACGGCACCCGCGGTTCCGGCCGGGTGCTTGACGACATGGGCGCGGCGGGCGCCGTGCAATTTTCCGGCGCCGGCCGGGTGCGCCACATGCGGCTTCCCGGCAATACGCTGCAGGTTCGCGGCCAGGCCGTTTGCGCGTCGATCAAGGGCATTCCGTTCGAGCCCTGCTTCAATCTCGAGAAGAAAGACGAGCGCAGCTTCCGCGGCTCGGTTTCGGGCATGGGTTTCGCCTATTGCGATTTCCGCCATCAGGGCGCGGCCCAGATGCTGATGGCCCGCGCGGTGGCCCGGCCGCGCTCGCTGCACGCGCCGGCAAACGCCCGCTCGGCGGATGCATCGCGGAGCGATATCACGGCGAGCGTCGAAACCCCGAAGGTCGAGAGCGCCAGACTCGATCCGGTCAAATCCGCGACCGGATTGGAAGCGGCAGAATCGGAAGGCGCAGCCGAACTGCGCCGCTCGACCGACTGATGCCACACGGGCGTCAACGGCACCGCGTATTCAAGTTCGCTGCCGAGTTCACTGCTGAGTTCGCTGCATCGAGAAGTCGACGGCGGCGTACGGCATAGTCATGCCGTAGTCATACGGGTCGGCATGTTCATGCGTTAGTAGCGACTCCCGAGCCATTTTGTCCATCTTCGACAGGCTGTGGGGGCGGCCCAGAAAAATGGGTGCAAACATGTCGCTGTATTTTTTCCGGATCAGCCATGGTCGCTATTCGGGCGCTTCCGATCTGGGGACTGAATTCGAGAGCCGCGAAGACGCCTGGGCCGAGATGACCAAGGTCTGCGCCAACCTTCTCGGCGGCATTTCGCGCAGCCTCAAGCAGAACGCCGAATGGCGCATGGAATTGCTGGACGAAGCCAGGAAGCCCGTGTTCAGAATCCGGCTCGTGGCGGAGACAATCGGCTAGGCCATCCCATCGATGGCTTGATCGCGCTCACGCCGCGGATCAATGTGCGGCGGTTAACTCGGCGATAACCGCTTCAATCTTAGCCGGATTTCCTATCGCATCTTCCCATTATCAATGCGTGTAGTTGCCATTTGCAACGCGCGATACGTGCCGTTTCCAGCCAATATCGTTCAATTCTCCGTATTCCTACCAAGCTGAAATTAACG
Source organism: Bradyrhizobium sp. (assembly GCA_043722155.1). Classification (GTDB taxonomy): domain Bacteria; phylum Pseudomonadota; class Alphaproteobacteria; order Rhizobiales; family Xanthobacteraceae; genus Bradyrhizobium. The sequence continues at coordinate 6,268 of JAYSPJ010000667.1, read as the reverse complement.
CTAACGTGGAACCTCGAGCGCTATTAGATCGAACGAGAAAGCATTCGCTGCGGTGAATTTTGTTTTTCTATTTCTTCGCCTTGAGAGCGGGCGATGCAACCCCTGATCAGCTTCCGGAGATTTGACAATGCGCACGAACCTTCCCGTCACCAATGTCGAGTACCCGATCCACGACGAGACTTTGATCGTTTCAAAGACCGACACCAAGGGGAAGCTGACATATTTCAACGAGCAGTTCGTGGAAGCCTCAGGCTTCACTGACGCGGAATTGATGGGGCAGCCACACAACATCATCCGTCATCCGGACATGCCGTCGGAAGCCTTCGAGGATCTCTGGACCACGCTCAAGGCGGGCAAGCCCTGGGCCGGCGCTGTCAAGAACCGCCGCAAGAACGGCGATTTCTATTGGGTGCTGGCCAGTGCCACTCCAATCTGGGAAAATGGTCAAGTTACCGGTTATATGTCGATCCGCTCCAAGCTGCCCGCCGACCAGCGCGCGGAAGCCGAGCACGTGTATGCGCTATTACGCGCCAACAAGGCGCAAAAATATACGGTCACGGCGGGCATCATCCGCCGCCGCACTTTCGCCGATCGCCTCGCCTTTTTCACGCGCTCGCTGAAGGCGCGTTTGATTACCCTGATGTCGGTGCAAGCAGCCTTCATGGTGATCATCGCCCTCGTGGCCGAATTGGGCTCCGGCCAGCACGAATTCACCGTCGCCAGCGGCGTCGCGATCGCTACCCTGTGCCTAGGCCTTCTGCTCGGAAGCTTGCTGGGTCTTCAGACCATCCGCGCCATCGGCCAGCCGCTTCAGCAACTCAACGGGGCGATGGCCAAAATCGCGCAGGGCTTGTTCAACAGTCGCATCATCATCGAACGCGACGACGAGATCGGAATAGCGCTGCGAAACATCCAGGCAATGCAGGCCAAGCTCGGATTCGACCGCGAAGAACAGAAAGACACCGAGAAGCGGGTCGCGGTGCAGCGCAAGCTCGACATGCATAAACTTGCGAACGATTTCGAAGGCGCCGTTGGCGAGATCATCGAGACGGTTTCCTCTGCGTCGACCGAACTCGAAGCCTCCGCCGGCACGCTGACATCGACCGCCGAACGTGCGCAAGAACTCACCACTGCGGTCGCGGCCGCGTCGGAAGAAGCCTCCACCAATGTGCAGTCGGTGGCGTCGGCGACCGAGGAACTGACCTCGTCCGTCAACGAGATCAGCCGCCAGGTGCAGGAATCCGCGCGGATGGCCAACGAGGCCGTCGATCAGGCCCGCAAGACCAACGACCGCGTCGGCGAGTTGTCGAAGGCGGCAAGCCGCATCGGCGACGTCGTCGAACTGATCAACACCATCGCGGGGCAGACCAACCTCTTGGCGCTCAATGCCACCATCGAGGCGGCGCGCGCCGGCGAGGCCGGCCGCGGCTTCGCCGTCGTCGCGTCCGAAGTCAAGGCGCTGGCCGAGCAGACCGCGAAGGCCACCGGCGAGATCGGCCAGCAGATTGCCGGCATCCAGGCCGCGACCCATGAGTCGGTTGATGCCATCCAGCAGATCAGCGGCACGATCGAGAAACTGTCCGAGATATCGTCGACCATCGCGGCGGCGGTGGAAGAGCAGGGCGCGGCGACCCAGGAAATCTCCCGCAACGTGCAGCAGGCGGCGCAGGGCACCCAGCAGGTCTCCTCGAACATCACCGACGTGCAGCGCGGCGCCAGCGAGACCGGATCGGCTTCCTCGCAGGTGCTCTCCGCGGCACAGTCGTTGTCGAGCGACTCCAACCGCCTCAAGCTCGAGGTCGGCAAGTTCCTCAACACGGTGAGGGCGGCCTGACCAATGCATTGGACCTGGTCCCATCGGGGCCAGGTCCAATGACGCGGCTGGCGATCATCGCTTCACAGCCGGACGCCATATCGCGATTCTCCGTGATCAATGCGGGTCGCGCGTTACGTGCCATTCCCGGCGATTCTCGTTCGATTCTCGTTAATCTCATGAAGCCGGAATGCATCCACTTGCGATGCACGCAAGGCGTGTTGTTTCTGCGGGTTTATCTCAATTTGCCGTGTTTCTACTGGGGTCAAAATTAACCAAACCGCAGTGGCGCCGCGGGATATTGCCTAGCATTCGCAACTGAAGACAGCAGTCACTCAACATCAGGATATCGGCAGTGAAAATCCGCATTTCAATCTCGAAAGCCATCGTTGCGTTTGGAGTCGTCACGGCCGTAGGACTCGCCGCCATGGTGGTCACCAGTGGTTACGCTCTCAACCAATTGCGGGTCGGCGGACCTCTGTATTCGCAAATCAAACTCGGAAATGACCTCGTCGCGGATATCCTGCCGCCTCCGGTCTACGTTCTCGAGGCGTATCTCGAAGCGACGCTGGCGGTGCGCGACGCCTCGAATCTTTCGAGCCACCAGAGCAGGTTGAAAAACCTGCACAAGGAATACAGCGAGCGCCGGGAATTTTGGGCCAAATCCGAGATTGATCCCTCGATGAAGGAAAAACTGACCGTCAAGTCGGATGTTGAAGTTCAGAAGTTCTGGTCGATAGTCGAGCAAGAAATGCTGCCTGCGCTGGGCAAGAACGACAAGGAAGGGGCTGGGAAAGCCTACGCGAAGCTCGAACCGGCCTACACCGCGCATCGCGCGATCATTGACGATGTTGTCAAACAAGCCAACGCTGCGAATTCGGAGATGGAGAATTTCGCTAACCAGCGTGTGTCCACATTTTCGATGGTGGTCTGGATAGTGTCTGGCCTCGTCGTGCTGTTGATCGCCTTTGGAATTTTCGCTATCGCGGTGGGCATGGTGCGCCCCATCGTCCGCCTGACGGCAGCGATGGTCGAGATGGCCGCGGGCAATCTCGGCTTGGTGATTCCGGGTACGGGCCGGGGCGACGAGATCGGTGGCATGGCCAACGCCATCCTGGCGATTCGGGCTAACGCGGAGCAAAAGGCGCGCGACGAAGCTGGAGCCAGGGAACAGCAGGATCAGATCGCCGCGCAGCAGCGCAAGGCCGACATGATCAAGCTCGCCGACGATTTCGAAGGGGCAGTCGGCGAGATCATCGAGACCGTGTCGTCGGCCTCGACCGAGCTGGAAGCCTCCGCCGGCACGCTCACATCGACCGCCGAGCGCGCCCAGGAACTCGCTACCGCAGTCGCGGCGGCGTCCGAGGAAGCCTCCACCAACGTTCAGTCGGTGGCTTCGGCGACCGAGGAGATGGCGTCGTCGGTCAACGAGATCAGCCGCCAGGTGCAGGAATCGGCGCGGATGGCCAACGAGGCGGTCGATCAGGCCCGCACCACCAACGACCGCGTCAGCGAACTGTCGAAAGCGGCCGCCCGCATCGGCGACGTGGTCGAACTGATCAACACCATCGCCGGACAGACCAACCTGCTGGCGCTCAACGCCACCATCGAGGCGGCGCGCGCCGGCGAAGCCGGTCGCGGCTTTGCGGTGGTGGCGTCCGAGGTGAAAGCGCTGGCGGAGCAGACCGCCAGGGCGACCGGCGAGATCGGCCAGCAGATCTCCGGCATCCAGGCCGCGACCCAGGAGTCGGTGAACTCCATCAAGGAGATCTCTGGCACCATCGAAAAACTGTCCGAGATCTCCTCGACCATTGCGGCTGCAGTGGAAGAGCAGGGCGCGGCGACGCAGGAGATTTCCCGCAACGTTCAGCAGGCCGCACAAGGAACGCAGCAGGTCTCCTCCAACATATCAGACGTGCAGCGCGGCGCCAGCGAGACCGGCTCGGCTTCGTCGCAGGTTCTCTCGGCGGCGCAGTCGCTGTCCGGCGACTCCAACCGCCTCAAGCTCGAGGTCGGCAAGTTTCTCAACACGGTGAGGGCGGCCTGACGGTTACAGCCGCTACCGGAAGAAAGATCATGGCGATGGGAAATGTTGTCGAATTCGAACCGGAGTCGGGAAAGACAGTAGATCCAGATCCGTCTCGCCATGCAGCCGGTATAGCCTCCTTGTCCCTGGCGTCGGCCCGGCATCTGCAAACCATTGAAGTCTGCTGCAGGTCTTTCGAGCGCGATATGGGTACGATCGAGTCGATAGCGTGCAGCACCCGGGACCCGGAACTGCGTCAGCGCCTGCTGCGTGAGTTCGAGTCCCTGCAGAACCGGCTATCTCTTGCCCTGACGATTGCGTCGAGCGCGAAGCGCTCGATGCAGGAGATCCGCAGCGAAGCGGTGCTCCAGGAAGCATGATTTGACCGATCGATGAACGTCCCGGGAGGAACGCGAGCGAAACGTGGAGCGGCCTGCCGGCCATCATCGCTTCGATCATGGCCGGATTCCGTATCGCGATTGCCTCTATCCGCCGTGCGTGTATTTACCATTTGCAACGCGCGATACGTGCGATTGCCAGCGAATTTCGTTCGATTCTGCGTATTCCTACGGTGCCGAAATTAACGCTAACGTGGAACTTGAACGCTATTGCTCGAGCGAGAGCACATTGCTGCGTGCTCCGAACCCAAACGAGAACATCGCCGGTGGCAGCGTTGTCGTCTCGCCGGGTTCAACCTGTGCATTTGCAAGGATTTGACCCATGTCGTTTCCCGGTGGTTTCTCGCTTCGGTTAACCCATAAGATTACGGCAATCGGCGTCGTCGGCGTGATCGGCGTCATTCTGGTCGGTGGCCTCCATTTGTACGGCGAATCCGCCGCGGCCGTGTACCGGGATGCGGCGGAAAAAGCCCGGGCGATCTTCGAATTGAACGGCAAGATCGCAGTCGAGCTGCTGGAAGGCCGCCGCGCCGAAAAGGATTTTCTGCTGCGCAACGATCAGAAGAAGGCCGACAACCAGATCGAGATCGGCAAGTCCGTCGCCGCCGATATCGAAGCGCTGCGCGGCAAAATCGTTGCGGTTGGCAAGCCGGAGCTGGCGCGCCAGATCGAGGCGATGAGCACCTCGCTGAAGCAGTATCAGGCGCATTTCCTGGCTGTCGTCGAGCAGAAGGTACGCCTCGGCCTGGACGAGAAGTCGGGCCTCGAGAGCCGCCTGCGCACTTCCGTTCACGCCATCGAGTCCCAGGCCACCGAATTGCATCAGCCCGCCCTGCTTGTCACCATGCTGATGATGCGCCGTCACGAGAAGGACTTCATGCTGCGGCGCGACCGCAAATACGGCGACGACATGAAGAAGCGGGCTTCGGAATTCAGTACCGGGATCGAGAACGCGAATATTCCGGAGGTCGCAAAGACCGAGCTCAAGCAAAAGCTCGCCGATTACCAGCGCGACTTCTTCGCCTGGATGGAAACCGCCCTGACGCTTGCCGGCGAGCTGAAGGCGACGTCGGAATCATTCTCGGCGGTCGAGCCGGTGATCGAGGCGGTATCGAAGGCGGTCGACGACATCAGGGCCGAGGCCGAACGGTCGAACGCCACGATGCGCGACAGGATCCAATGGCAGATGGAAATTGCCATTCTGTTGATCGCATTCGCCGTGCTGGGAGCGGGGCTTTTCATCGGCAGATCGGTTTCGAAGCCGTTATCGGCGATGAGAGCCGCCATGATCGAGCTGGCAAAGGGCAACTTCGCCGTTGTGCTGCCGGGACTCGGCCGCGCCGACGAGATCGGCGAGATCGCGCAGGCGGTTGAAACCTTCAAGGTCAATGCCGAGCAGAAGGCGCGCGACGAAGCCGAAGCGAAGGTCAGGCAGGATCAGGTCGTTGCCGAACTGCGCAAGGCGGATATGCACAAGCTTGCCGACGCGTTCGAGGGCGCGGTCGGCGAAATCATCGAGACCGTGTCGTCGGCGGCAACCGAGCTGGAAGCTTCGGCCAGCACACTGACGGCGACGGCGGTACGGGCACAGGAGCTCGCAACCGCAGTTGCGGCGGCGTCCGAAGAAGCCTCCACCAATGTGCAGTCGGTGGCATCCGCCAGCGAGGAAATGACCTCCTCGGTCAACGAGATCAGCCGTCAGGTCCAGGAATCCTCCCGGGTCGCCAACGAGGCGGTGGATCAGGCGCAGAAGACCAACGATCGCGTCGGCGAGCTGTCGAAGGCCGCGGCGCGCATCGGCGACGTGGTCGAGCTGATCAACACCATCGCGGGACAAACCAATCTGCTGGCGCTCAACGCCACCATCGAGGCGGCGCGGGCCGGCGAAGCCGGCCGCGGTTTTGCGGTCGTCGCCGCTGAGGTGAAAGCCCTGGCCGAGCAGACCGCGAAGGCGACCGGCGAAATCAGCCAGCAGATCACCGGCATTCAGGCCGCGACCCAGGATTCGGTGGGCGCGATCCGGGAGATCGG